>JACMKL010000124.1 GCA_014380105.1 Candidatus Melainabacteria bacterium | reverse complement strand
TGCAAATCAATCGATAGGTCGCGGCGGAGAAACTCACCAGACCAGCGGCAACGGTTTGCCGACGATGACCACCCAACAGGGCGCACCAATTTCCGACGACCAGAACACTCTGCGCGTAGGTCCTCGTGGTCCGGCTTTGTTGGAAGACTTTGCCGCCCGTGAGAAAATTTTTCACTTCGATCATGAACGAATTCCGGAGCGTGTAGTACATGCTCGCGGCTTCGGTGTGCATGGTTATTTCGAACCATATAAATCACTTTCGGATATCACCAAGGCTGATATTTTTCAACGCGCTGGTGAAAAGGTCCCAGTATTTGTGCGCTTCTCAACAGTAGCTGGCGCCAAAGGTTCTGCTGACCTTCCTCGTGATGTCAGAGGATTTGCAGTCAAATTTTATACAAAGGAAGGCAATTGGGATTTAGTTGGAAACAACATTCCGGTCTTCTTTATTCAAGACGGAATTAAATTTCCCGACTTAGTTCATTCAGTTAAAGAAGAGCCTAATACAGGCTTTCCACAAGCCGCAAGTGCGCATGATAATTTTTGGGATTTCATTTCATTCACGCCAGAATCCATGCACATGATTATGTGGGCAATGTCTGACAGAGGAATTCCGCGCTCCCTGCGTTTCATGGAAGGATTTGGAATTCATACATTCCGCCTTGTAAACGACCAGGGTAAGAGCACTTTCGTAAAATTTCACTGGAAGCCAAAACAAGGTCTTCAATCTGTAATGTGGAACGAAGCGCTCAAAATCAATGGTGCTGATCCTGACTATCATAGACACGATTTGTGGAATGCTATTCAGGCAGGAAACTATCCGGAGTGGGAATTGGGCATGCAATTGTTCGATGAAGACTTCGCTAAACGATTCGATTTCGACGTTCTTGATCCAACCAAAAGTATTCCTGAAGAGTTAGTTCCTGTGCGGAAAGTAGGACGTATGGTTCTCAACCGCACGGTAGATAATTTCTTCGCGGAAACTGAGCAAGTTGCATTCTGCACCCAAAACATCGTTCCAGGAATAGATTTCTCGAACGACCCACTATTGCAAATGCGTAATTTTTCTTATCTCGATACTCAATTGAAAAGATTGGGATCTCCGAACTTTGCTCAACTGCCAATCAATGCTCCAAAGTGTCCAGTGATGAACTTCCAGCAAGACGGACACATGACCTACGCTAATCCAAAAGGTCGTGCAAATTACGAACCTAACTCTTGGGGTGGTCCACGTGAAAATCCTAAATCCGGATTCGCAAGCTATCCTGCCGAAGAGCAAGGAGCCAAAATGCGCGTGCGTCCAGAGTCTTTTGCTGACCATTACAGTCAGGCTCGTCAGTTTTACATCAGTCAAACACCCACCGAGCAGACACACATAAGCGATGCTCTGACGTTCGAATTATCCAAAGTTGAAAAGGCCTCAATTAGAGATCGTATTGTTGGGCATTTAGAAAATATCGACAAAGGTCTCGCCCAAACAGTTGCAGACGGACTGGGTATGAAAGCGCTGCCACCGGCTATGAAAGCAGCGCGTCCTACAAAAATGGATTTGCCGGCTTTAAAAGAATTGAGCATCATCAATAACGGTCCAACTAGTTTTAAAGATCGTAAGATCGGCGTTTTGGTATCAGATGGAGTTGATGCAAAATTGGTTGCTTCGCTTAAAGCTGCTGCCACCAAAGAGGGTGCTGAAGTGGCGATCGTTTCACCAAAGATTGGTGGAGTAACAGCCAGTGATGGGTCACACATTGATGCTGATACTCGCTTAAATGGCGGACCTTCAGTGTTGTTTGACTCCGTAGCAATTTTGGTTTCACCAGAAGGCGCAGCTCAGCTTTCGACTGATTCAAATGCTAAAGACTTTATTTCAGATGCCTATTCGCACCTAAAATTTATTGCCTACAATGATGCCGCAAAAGTATTGTTGGATAAAGCGGGTGTGGGTGGAAACATTGATGATGGTTTCGTTCAAATCGCTAAAAATGATGATTCAACTGACTTCGTAAACGCATGCCGAAAGCTGCGTTTGTGGAGCAGAGAGCCAAAAATCAAAATGTCTATGAAGTAAGGATAGAGTCCTTAATTGTAGATAAAATACTGAGAGACCTTGCTTCAAAATCGAAGCAAGGTCTTTCAGCATGATGATTGTTCGAAAACTGAATATTAGTCGACCAGCATTCTGTCAGTTTTTTTTGGACGAAAGAGAGTCATCAGGATACATACGCTGATAGAGACGGCTCCAACACCAAAGCTGTCTTCGAGCGCACGGTCAAAGGCCAAAGACCCACGGGTGGGACAGTTGATGGCAGTCGCTATGGCAGCGTCAACGTCTCCGTGATTCAATTCCAGCCAGTGAGTTATAAATCGAATTCCTAACATCAAGATAAACGGCAACAAGCAAAGCCCCCATTGCAACAATAAATTTGCTTCTTTGATAAGACTTGGTTTTAGTTTTCTGAGTTTGAAGTGTTTCATTAATAGTAACCGAATAAAATCAGGTGTTCTTGACATCAAGCAGTAAGACGCCGGAGAACCCCACCGGTTCCATCTCTCACTCTTGTGTGCCTTATCGGTCATGAGCATACCCTGAAAGTCCTTATAGTGTGACCCTTCAAGACTCTAAGCCAAAATTCTTGCTGCAAATGAGTTACAGGAAAGGGTATTTTTGCCGAGCCTGGCGCTTATTCGATTGCACAACCGTTGAGTTAATCTGGTAAAACGACCTTAATTGGATCGTCCGCGCGAATTAGACCTGCCTGTTTTACTGTTCCGACCAGTCCGCGCCTATGCCAGGCAGCCTTAACAAATGCATGCTCGGTGACACCATTGTGTGCGCTTGCAACGACCTTTCCAGCTTTCGTACATGGGTCATTTTCACGCTCAACAAGCAAAATTGCTTCAGGAAATTCAAGCAAAGTGCCTACTGGTAATTGTGTGAAATTTTCAATTCCGGAAAAGACCAGATTTGGTCCCAAAAGCGCAGGATCTAAATTTTCAACGTGTAGATTTTCTGCAATTATGTTGATCTCTTCGATTGACACCGCCGACCACTGACGCCAGTTTCGGATCAATGTACCGCGCACTATTCCTTTGTCTCTGCCATCAGCTTTCTTTAATTCACCAGCATGACGATCACCAACTATGCCGAGAAGATTTAGTTGGAGTAATAGCGCTGATTGCTTTTGAACGGCCGTGCCTTTGCCTGCAAATAGAAGCTCGACACGACCAAAATTTTTGCCCATATCCATCATGCTTTCACCCGCGGAATTTCATCCCATTGAGATGTATATCCAGGAGTGCGAAACTCTGCGCGCACTTGCCACGGTTTGGCAATGCCCTCAGCAGCTAGAAACATTGTACCTTTGCCCCATCGAGCATTCGTCGCATCAAGAGCTTTCATCATCTTTTCAGATTTCTCTTTTGTGTCGCTATGATCAAACAAT
>JACMKL010000123.1 GCA_014380105.1 Candidatus Melainabacteria bacterium | reverse complement strand
TTCTGCCCTGGATATAGATGCCACTTGATAACGGTAAGTAAAGCAACTGCTCGGGAAAACCATAGTTGTCATTGGACCGAAATGAAGTGGTGGTTTAACCTATTTTTGGGGTAGGTGCGAAGGGGCGAAAACGGATTAACAGCGCTTAAGAACAGGTCCCAAGGCTCCTTTTGGTTTTCTTAATGATTCCAGTAATGCTTCGCGCAGCCTTGCGGAGCAACAGCACGCGGACTTTCAAAGTGCGAATTGTAAAGAGGCACCAATAGCGCGGCTGGTAATGGCTTAATTAAATAGCTTGCTCTTGGGGTGGTTATGTCAAGAAGAGTTACTCGCGCAGTTGAGTAATCAAGCGCCTTTTGAAGCGGCTCTCATCCGCAAGTAGGAATTGATAAACTCATCAATTCCGCCATTCAACACGCTTTCCACATTAGTGGTCTCACACTTTGTGCGCACATCCTTCACCATGCGATCGTCCAATACATATGAACGAATTGCGTTTCCAAAGGTAGCCTGAATGTTGTCACCCTTCAATTTGGACAGCTCTTCTTCTCGCTCTGCTTGTCTGATTGCCAGAAGTTTAGACCTCAGCAATTCCATGGCCAGAGCTTTGTTTTGTAGTTGACTGCGCTCTTGTTGGCATTTGACTGCGATACCAGTCGCTTTGTGAACGATGCGAACCGCACTTTCAACCTTATTGACGTTCTGTCCGCCGGCGCCGCCAGACCGCATGGTGTCAATTTCAATTTCATCGTCTTTAATTTCAACCAGGGCATCGATGTCATCCATCATTGGGCTAACTTCGAGAGCTGCAAAACTGGTCTGCCTGGAATCACTTCCTTGTTTAAAAGGAGATTTACGAACCAGCCTGTGAACCCCTTTCTCGCAAGAAAGATAACCATAGGCGTATGGTCCTTCCACTTTTACAGTCGCGCTTTTTATTCCGGCTTCTTCGCCATCGGATTGATCGAGCAGTTCAGTCTTGAAGCCCCGCTGTTGTGCCCAACGCATGTACATGCGAAGCAACATCTCAGCCCAGTCTTGAGCGTCAGTGCCTCCGGCTCCGGCATTTATAGTAATGATGGCTGCCGAATCATCGTACTCACCTGACAGCAGTCTTTGAAACTCGTAGGTCTCAAGCTCTCCGTTGAGTCTCTCTAGGGCGGAGGCAACTTCCGGAGCCAGTGAATCGTCATCTTCTTCAAGACCAAGTTGTAATAGCACCCTGATATCGCTCGCCTGGGTGGACCAGCTTTCGTGCTGCTTCAATGATGCCTCAAGCTGACCCATCTTCTGAGTAACTTTCTGGGCGGCTCGGTTATCCAGCCAAAAATCAGGCGCTAGTACTGACTGCTGCAAATCCTCTAACTCTGCTCGAATTTTGTCTAAGTCAAAGATAGTCGCTGACTTTCGTCAGGCGCTCCTCAACTAGTTCGACTTCACGTTTTAATTCAGAAAGCATCATAGGGGTAAAATTGTCTCAAGTTAATCAGGTTGTTATGAGCACTTTTGCTCAGGGACTTATTATATTAGGACAATCGCAATCCGGTGTCCTCGAGAGTCAGACTGTTATATCTCAAGTTTCCTATTCCGGACCTAATCGATGACTTTATCAATTTGGCACGACGAACGTATTTCCGGCGCAGAGATTCTCGATGAAGTTGATGTCGCCATCATCGGCGGTGGCATCCTGGGTGCTGGATGTGCCTACGAAATAAGTAAGAGACAGGGTCTTAAGACTGTTCTTTTTGAAAGCAAAGCAATTGCATCGCGCTCGACCGGTCGCAGTGCCGGCTTTATTTTGCGGGGCATTCAAGCTTATTACAACAATGCCGTTAAAGCCTACGGAAGAGAAAAGGCAAAATCTATTTTTGAATTCGCTGAAGCGAATCAGCGCTTGATTTTAGACTTTGCCGACAAATCAGGTGCAGACTTCGAAGTGTTGAATTGCGGCTCCTATTTACTGGCGTCCTCATTAGACGAACTTGATGACCTCAAGGCATCTGCTCAATTGATGACTGAAGATGGGTTCAAGGTCGAGTATTTGAAGGAAGATCCAATTGAGAGAGATTTTTATGGCGCGTTGCATAATACTGGTGATTTCGCTGTAAACCCGGTCAAGCTGACAAAAGCCCTCCTGGAAAACAGCACGACCAAAGTTTACGAACACGAGGAAGTGACATCTGTAGCTCCGAGTAAGAATGGCAGCAAACTTCTGGTTACAACCGCCAAGAGAGCACTAATGGCGGATAGGGTCTTGCTTACCACAAACGCATTCTCTCCATTATTTTCATCGTGGTTTGCCGATAAATTGAACGTAGTGCGCGGGCAAATTATGGTCACGCAACCTTTAAAAAAGCGCATTGTTGAAACTATTTGCTATGCCAATTATGGATTCGAGTATTTCAGGCAATTACCCTGCAATCGACTTTTGCTGGGTGGGTGTCGACAGCAATTTGCTGAGGAAGAGAAAGGCTTCGGCGACAAAATAACCAAGTCGGTGCAAAGTGCACTCGAGTCATATCTAAAAAATCGCTTTCCCGAGTGTGCCGGAATTCCAGTCGATTATCGCTTCTCAGGCTTGATGGCATTTACTTCTGACGGTTTACCACTCGTTGGTGAATTAGAAAAGTTGCCAGGCTTATTTTTTGCAGTCGGCTGCAATGGGCATGGTTTGGGCTTCGGCATTAATATGTCCAAGACTTTAGTCGAAGTTGCACTCGATGGAGAAGATGCAGGAATGTTTGCATTTAACCGTGAAGCGAGGCTCCATGCGGCTGCTGCATCCGGGGCGCTAGAAAAAGGACCGTGAAATAGATTCGCAATCCAATTTTGCATTATAGTCGGAAAAATCCAGGTTTTTCGGACGAAAATGTCTATACGCCAATCAGAGAGGTCTTCACTAACTCAAGAGCGATAATTTCTAGTTCTCTGGAGTACCAGAGTTTTCAATTACGCGCTGTTGAATATTCATGTGCACTGCATCTTTCGATTCTTGACCGAAGGTTTTTACCTTAATTTGCACATTCCATTGTGGATAGGCGATTTCAGGAATCACTACACTCAGTTGGTTTGTGCTGGCTGAAACCACACTGGCAGGAGTGCCATTGAAAGTGACTTGATTGTCTGAAGGATTTTTGGAGAAACCTTTTCCACTCACAGTCACTTGTTGTCCTGGAGGAGCTGACAGCATGTCAATTCCAGTCACTGATGGAGAGGCTTTAACAGTCATTTTTTTGGCAGTACTTTTGACACCACCGACGGTGACAACTAAATTTTGGTCTCCGCCCTCAACATCTGCAGGTACTTGAATCTGCAACTGAGTTGGCGTAAAGGTTGTTATTTTGGCGGTCTTAGAGCCAATTGTCACAACGGCACCGGCAGTAAAATTCTTACCTGTGACAGTGACTTTGTCATTTGGAGCAATGCTCACAGGTGTGACACTGGTGACCGACATTTTGATTGTGGTCAGCTTCCAGTTCAGGGTAGCGCCTTGTGGACCGTACGCTTCAATGATTAACTGAGTGCCGCCTACTCCCAGGGCTCCGGTCATATTCATTGTTAATACGCGACTTTTAAATTTAGTCTGATCACCTAAAATGCGACCCGCGAGCATGATGCGCATGGACTCAAATGGGGGTGTTGTGGCCGTGCCGTTGTTGAACGTGAGGGTGAGAGGAGCTGTATCCTGCCCTTGCTTGATGTTTATATAGTCTGTGTACTTTTGCCATCCACGCCCAGACATGACGATGGGCTTGGACTCCTGAACGACAGTCACGCCATCATCGACTTTTGCTGCTGTTGGTGCTGCGGGCTTTTCAGTCTTGGGTAGTGTCGTCACGGCTGCAGGCGCTTGTTGAAGCTGAGCAAGCACCGCCGGTGCGACTGCACCCTGGACGATCATCAGACCAATTAAAACTGATACCGCCGTCTGGACTTTTGCAACTTTAGTCATAGTGCCTTTCATACTCCTCGCTGCCGCTGGGGCTCTTGCCAAGGTGGCAGGCCCATATTCGTCTCATTATATGTGTTTTTCTCTCTGCTATCTCTTTCTATTAGGCTCTTGAGTACATGCCCGTACTTTTGTCCGTTCAAGTAGTTTATTACACCATTTAGTAAACAGGGGTAGAAAAGAGAAAGGCTAAGGCTCAAGGTCGTGAGCTGTAGCCTTTCTCAATGAATTACAAGATCGGTTTTTCTATTTGCCGAGAGCCTTTTTGCGTAATTTGACTCCCCAGTTGAGAAGAAAAATTCCTAACGCAGCAAACGCAACAGAAGCAAGAAGTGTCAGAAGCGCTTGACCACCCGAGAGGTAAGGCAAAACGACCGCACCCTGAAGAGTGAGGACCAGATATCCCAATCCGGAAAAAATCTTGTTCCAATAAACAGTTCGGGGATGCCCGCCTTTGTTCATTGATATGACAGTTGCAGAGCCCAGCGCAAAGAGCAGCATAGACACGCAAAGTGGAACGATCAGTAAGTAGTTAACAGCAGTCGACATCGAATATCTCCCGTGACCGTCTCGAAAGTGGAATCTTTCAAGCGGCCGGTTAAAACGAATCAGCAAATGAATTTGCGACTTAGAAAAGTGTCTGCCTCATATCAATCAAAATTCTAACCGTGTCTTGAGTAGAAACGATAAGTTTCAAGAAACAAGCTGAAGATTGAAGTGTGGCAGGTATTGGGAAAGGCTTGATTGAGAAATGAAACATAGAAGTACTTTCAGCCTAGCAACAGAAACCTTGAGGTTGCAAGGCGGTGTTGTCAGGTTGAGCGAGCTATCTCAGTTAGTGCTATCTCGCCCTAGGCAGGACTTTTAACCGTCATTTCAGATAGGAAAACGTTGATTTCGTCAGTAGTTGGAAGCGCTGGGATTGCTCCTGCGCGCGTGCAAGTGATTGCTCCAATGGCATTTGCTCTCGAAATGATTTGGCAGAGAGTGGCGAGATCTATAGATTCGATCAATTCGCGACGCTTGTTCGAAGACTTTTGTAGAAGCTCTTCATTGGTTATTAGAGGAAGGAGACCGGTAATCACTCCGGAATTAAATCCATCTCCGGCTCCGGTCGCTTCAACCAATTTCACTTGGAAGCCAGGAACAACTTTGCCGCCTTCCTTGTTGGTGACATAAGCACCACGCGAGTCGAGAGTGATTATCAAGATCGGAAGATTGTGTTCTTTTCTCAGTTC
>JACMKL010000122.1 GCA_014380105.1 Candidatus Melainabacteria bacterium | reverse complement strand
TTGGAAGAAATAGCTGAAAAAATTGAACTCCGTGCAACGGATTCAAATTTATCTGAGAGCGAGTTTGATCTTTCTTCAACTGCCGAAACTTTAGAAGAATCAGTCTCTGTCCCTGATTTTCAAGCGCAATTAGTTAGTTGTCGGCTCAAGCCGAAACCAAATGCGACAGTCGAAGATGTTGGCGCGGCACAAATTTTGAATGAGTCGTGCGTATTAACTGGTCAATTAATCAGTTTTTTCTTTGTGATTGCACTGGGAGCCGCGCTCTGGCAAAACCAGTTGTTTTCGATCGGAGTAATGGCATTTACTACTCCGATTATTCTGAGTGTTCTAGTGCTAGTTTTTACCTTTGTGTTTGTCAAATTGAAAATGAGGCTAGGGCTTGAACTTTTGGGTGGATTGATTTATCCACCTTCATTTCTCAATCGCACAATTCTGAGAACTCTCTCTTTCTTATATCTTGGCGAAGGAATGCAGAGCCGCAATAAATACATTCAGGCAAGTGTCTGTTTTGCAGAGTTGCTGAGGATCTACGATCCACTGGAGGTCGTTGAAAAATATCAGTTGAGAGAACGCGATTATTTGTACTCACTCGTTTACGCAGACAAGCTTGGAGAGGCTCTCGCCTACTCCGATAAGACTGTCGAATTCGCTGAGTATCTGGTTTCGACTGCAGATAGACCTGCAACTAGCAATTATTATGCTTTTGCCACTTGTTTAAGTGGGCAAATTTACGAGTTGGCAGGCGAATCGGAAAAAGCGAATTCATTGCGCGATCGGTGTTATCAAAGCAGTCTGCGCTCTCAAAATAATTCCGCATCACAACTCTTTGGTCTGTATGCTAAAGCAGAAGAATTGTTTTCTAAAGCAAATTACAGCGAGGCCTGCAATTACTTTCAACGCTTCGTGACTGCATCTGTTCATTATGCTGAAGTCAGCAAGTGCACAATTTATATGAGTAAAGCCTATTTGAATTACTCAGTTTGCCTTGCCCATCTAGACCGAATTGATGACGCATACAAGATGTTTGAGGTTGGGAAAAAACGCCTTCAGGACTTTGCTACCTTTTCAAACGCCGAAATCGAATTTGCAGCAGCGGAGTTGTGCTTCCTTGAAGGTAAGCGCGATCATGCAGTTGATATCTTGAAAAAAGTCCGAAAAACATTGGAATTTCAGAATTGTAGTTTTTTGGATCGCAGGCAGAGGCAGCTTCTTCGTGCGCAGGCTAATTTTCGAATTTATGAAAAACCATTTGATGAAAGTTGTTTTTCACGCTCAGAGTCGGGCGAGATTGTCTCGAACTACAGGCTCGATGATGAGCATAGAGAGGTCCTCTCCGGATTGTGGCGCTTGTTTTGCCTGTTGGGCTTAATGAGTTGGTATTTTATTACTACTCCGCTTGAAAATTTGCCCGCAATCTTGATGTTGGTATTTCTCTTAATTGGCGTCACAGGCTTCTGTTTGTATATCTATCTGCAATCAAAAAAGAATGTGAGATGGGCGGAAATTGCATTGAATAAAGGTATCCCATGCCTCGTCAAAGTGAAATTCACCGGTGGATACAATGATGTCGCCATCAATTGCGATCGTAAATATGAAACTTACACTATCGGTAATACCAAGCTCAAACAACAGGCTACCAAAATAATGAGCGACCAGGAATTCGACGCAGTTGCTTTCCGGCTGAGGGGAAAGGATGGAGATTTATCTGCTCTTCAAGTATTTGGTCAAACAGCCAGTATCACAAAAAAGCAAAATTGGCTCTTGCCACGATAATGTTGATTTGGTCGGCTAAATTCGTCTCCATTCTCTGAGGATCTATATTTTTCATGCAGCTCTCAAAACCCCTGGCAGTGCTTTGCCTGTCAACGCTGTTCCTCCCCGCCTCATTTGCGAGCGAAGATAAAAATCCTAATTTTGAAGAAGAAAGAAACGCCTACATTATCATCGACGGAAAGCGTCGTCCAAAAAATTTTCCGGACACTTTGGAAAGTTACACGCGCAAATTGAGTCTAGGTGGAAAAATTTATTTTTATGCCAATCGTCGTGATTATTCCAGGGCGTTAGAGTTGTTGAATGTTTTGCCAAATAGTCAGTCAGGGAGCGCACTCTATGTAAAAGCTTTCTGCTTCGATGGTTTAGGAAAATCGGCAGACGCCGTAAAATTATTCGAACAGGCAAACGCAAAAGTAGGATCAAGCTTCAAACCTGGTTTGAAATTTTTCTTGCAGTGGTCCACCGCGCAATATCACGCTGGTGACTTTGTTGGCAGTTTGAAAAATATCGCATTAGCAGAGAGAATGTATGTCAAATCTGGCGCGCGAGATTCGGATAGGCGAGGCACTGTTCCTTGGACTATGTTGCGAAGAAAGGCCTGCATAGCGGAAAAACAGAAGAAATTCGAAGAAGCTTTTAATCAATACTTGTCATTTTTTGGAGCTGCGAAGTCACAGTTTCATTTATATGAACTTCTTGTAGCGGAGCCGCAAATTGCAGCACGTGCCAAGAAATGGTTGACCGAACATCCTGCAGCGCCGACGACGAAAGAGCCTGCAGTGCTAGCAAAATACTCACTGACTAAAGGCAAGGCATACATTGCTCTTGGAGATTTCAGCAAAGCTAAAGCAGAACTCGAAAAGCTAGACACTTACAAAATCAATAAAAACTTTGATTCCGACAGCATTGGAGCTCGCACTCCCAGTTCTAAAAACTCAAAAGTAAGAGAAAACACAATGGTCTCCATTAACCCTTTGACGAAGACTAAGGATGAGGCCCTTGTTCTCTTGCTTCGCATGTACTTTCCGGAGAAGAATTTCGAGAAGTGCTGCATTTTAATCAGAGGTACATTTTTCACTGATCCAATGGATTCTTTCGCGCACTATTTTTCCGCTCTTGCAATGACCGATGTTCCAGAACTGGTGAGCACAAAGGACGTCTCATTGCATAGCAAAGAACTGGAAAAAAGGCTCGATTTTGGGCCGTACAAAGTATTTGTTTTTGATCCTGATCTAAAACTGATGAAACAGTTGGTCGTTAAATTCCGAAACGATCCGTTGCTTGCTAAGGCGCTTGGTGAGGCTCAAAAACGACTCTATAATCAGAGTTATCAAACTTTAGAACAATACTCAAATAAGTATGCAAATGCAGACAATTCATCATTGGAAGACGCTGAAGTCACTCTGGCGTTTCGTATGCATGAGCGATACAAGTACGATCTGATTCAGAAGAGTCTGGCTCTGGCAGCGCATCGCCGAGATTTCGTTTTACCATTTAGTAATGACCGCAGAGTAGGCGCATCGATCTGGACGTGTGTCGAAAGCCATCTGCTGGGTACTCCTTCGCCGGTAACGGAAGAACAGAAGGTTTCAGTGGAAAAGATGCCGTCATTTCGATATTGGTGTCACTTCGCTGACGCGGTGAACAGCATGTATAAGCGCAATTTCAAAAAAGCTGCCCAGGAATTTTTAAGCGCTGGAAATCAAAAATCGGGTGATAGCGATCTAAGTGCGTATTCGAAAATTCTTGAAAACTTCTGCGTTTCGGTGAAATAAAGACAGGCAGTCAGGTGTGCGTGGTTGTCATGCGTCAAACTCAGCAACAGTGTAGCTGTTGAGCTTGATTGTCAGGGCGGTGACATTCGCGCAGCTAGTGTGGTCGCTATTTTCAAGAGAGTGTCGCTCGCGCGAGTCGTTAAAGATTCTATTCTTGTCAGCGTCTTTAAAGTTCATGATTTTAGTAATAGTTAAAAGACAGTACTGTGCCTAGGTTTACAAAGATACTAGGCGCGCGCGAAGTCTGTGTGCACGGAATTATTCATACACGTCTGTGTTAAGACCAAGTCTGGAAGCCAAAAAACTTTTCTCAATCGAGAAATCACCTCTGAACTCATATTCTTAACGGCGTTTTTGCACGAGTACTTCTGGTCTACTGCCAGCCGCTCTGCACCTGCTTCCACGCCATTCGCTGCCTGCCCATTGAGGCAACTAGCTAACTAAATCTGAAAGGGAATGAGCCATGTCACAACGCTCTATCCTGCGCTCTGCGTGGCAATTTTCACTTGGCCGCAAAGCCATTGCGAAATTTGCACCGGAAGCGTGGTTGATCAAATTTACCCAGCGCGCCCACTTCGAGTGGTTTCGCAGGAATCAAAACGCACGAACCGGTCTGGTCAAAGACCGCGACAAACCTAACTCCCCTGCCAGCATCGCCGCTACCGGATTCGCGCTTGCCGTCTATCCGATTGCTGCCGACAACGGCTGGATAACGCACGAGGAGGCAATGCAATACACAGCGAAAACTCTTCGGGCGCTATCTGTTGCACCGCAGGGTTCCGAGCGCGAAGGCGTCAGTGGCAATTGGGGGATGTTCTATCATTTCCTCGACCCTGACACCGCCACGCGCGCCGTTTCACCCAAGTTCTGGGACAGCGAATTGTCGACCATCGACACGGCGCTCCTGATGGCGGGTGTTCTCTTCGCGGGCAGCTATTTCACTGCCGACAATACCGAAGAGCGCGGCATTCGCCACATGGCTGAAAGCCTCTACGCGCGTGTCGAATGGGATCGGTTTGTCAACGACAAGCAACTCATTCTTCATGCGTGGACTCCGGAATTGGGCATGTGGGAGCCTGTCTATCGTGGTTATAGTGAAGCGCTGCTTCTCTACATCCTCGCGCTGGGCTCGCCTACTCATGCCGCTCCGGCAGCCGTCTGGGACGCCTTCATTGGTGATGCGAAGACCGAGACCCACTACGGTCAGACTTTCATTCGCATGCCCGGTATGCCGCTCTTCTGCTATCAGTATCCGCAAGCCTTTATCGACTTTCGCGGTATCACTGATGGTGTCAACCGTCGACTCGGCTTTGACTATCACGAATGCGCTCGTCGCGCTGCCCTCGCTCAGCACGGCTACGCTGTCGACAACCCCCTTCGTATGCGCGATTACAGCGCACTCGATTGGGGTCTGACGGCGTCCGACGGTCCGGGCGGTGGCGAGAAAGTGGTCGAGGGTCGCGTTATCGACTTTCGCTGGTACAGCGAGCACGGCGGTCCGGAAGGTTTCGACGACGGCACGATTGCACCGACGGCGGCTCTCGCTTCGATGCCTTACGTTCCTGAGCGGTCGATTGCTACGCTCCGTCACTGGCTGAGCGAACGTCCTGAGCTGTTCAGTCTCGATCTCGGTTTTGTCGATGCGTTCAACCCGACCTTCGACAAGGCCAAGAAGCACGGCTGGATCGACAGCGATCGCATCGGTATCGACCAGGGCCCGATCGTCCTCATGATGGAAAACCACATGGGAGGCGGTGTCTGGTCTGTGATGCGCCGCAACGCGCATATCCGTCGTGGACTGAAGGCTGCTGGTTTCACCGGCGGCTGGCTGTCTCACGATTAACTCAGAGTGTCGAGGGCGCACGCTTTTCCAGCAGTGGAGGGCGTGCGCCTTTTGACAAGAATTCCTAATTTCAACGCGTAGCGGACACTACATCCGCAAAAGGAGTCACTTCAATGGGACACAAGAACCAAGATAAAATTCGAAATCTGGCTGACAAGCGTGCAGTCGACGCCGCAGTGATGGGCTTGCCCACTCACTTCAAGTTTGGCGCTGCCACTTCAGCCTATCAAATTGAGGGTGCTGCGCTGGAGGACGGCCGCGGACCCTGCATCTGGGACACTTTTCTCGCCGACAAGTCTCGCCCGCACAGCGGCGATACTGGCGAAATCGCGTGTGACCATTATCACCGTTTCAAGGAAGACGTCGCCTTGATGAAGTCGCTGGGGCTCGATGCCTACCGCTTCTCCATCTCCTGGTCGCGCATTTTTCCTGACGGCACCGGGCGCATCAATCAGGCTGGTTTGGACTTCTACAGCAACCTGGTCGATGAATTACTCGCTGCCGGCATCGAGCCATATGCCACGCTCTACCACTGGGACTTGCCACTCAAGCTGCAAGAGAAGTGGGGCGGCTGGCTTTCGCGCTCGACTCTCCATGCCTTCGCTCGTTATTCCGAAGTCGTCGTCAAGGCTCTCGGTGACCGGGTCAAGAACTGGACCACTTTCAACGAGCCGGAAGTGATCATTGCCGGATACTGCGGCAATGGCATGGCGCCTGCCTTCGATCGTCCGGACGTGGCTTTCCACGTTGGTCACAATCTGATGGTGGCACATGGTCTGGCCGCTAAGAAGATCCGCGCTGCTTGCCCGGATGCCAAAGTCGGTATCGTTCTCAATTTCAATATCGTGGACCCGAAAGACAACACGGAAGCCTGCCGCATTGCCGCTCACCAGCGCTATATGCGGGCGTATTCGTGGTATCTCGACGGGCTTCTCAATGGTCAGTATCCGCAGGAAGTGCTTGCCGAACTGGCTCGCACGCCCGAGCTTGCCACCATCCGTCCGCGGGTGGGAGGAAGCTGGATCAAGCGCGGCGACATGAAATTGATTTCTCAGGAGCTCGACTATCTGGGCATCAACTATTACACGCGC
>JACMKL010000012.1 GCA_014380105.1 Candidatus Melainabacteria bacterium | reverse complement strand
TGCAAATAGAAGTTCTCCTGCTGATTGTCAACGCCGCAGCCACATGGTTTATGACTGGATTGATCTGGTTTGTTCAAATCGTCCATTACCCATTATTTGATGGAGTCGGCGCCGAGAGCTTTCTAAATTACGTTGAGAAGCATCGACAGTTGACTTCGTTGGTTGTCGCAGGGCCAATGGTAGTCGAAATAACTACTGCGATGCTACTTGCAGTGACATGGAAACATTCCGATAGCGCCTTGCTTTGGATAGCATTTGCACTTGTTGTTGGAATTTGGATTTGTACTGCATGTTGCTCAATTCCTTGCCATGGGAAATTATGCAGTCTAGGCTATTCTGCCCCCACTCATCATTGGCTTGTGACAAGCAACTGGATACGCACAGTACTTTGGACAGCGCGAGCCGCAATAATGGGCTTTGTCATTTACAAATTAGTATTGAAAGCCCTGGTCATTGAAGAAATCTAGAATTTGCCAGCACACTAAGGCGTAGCTTTTACGGGAAGGCTCGGCACCAGTGCTGGGCGAGAGTGCCTGTATTCCTGCATAATTTTTCCACGCAGCTGAAAGCCTTCAGGTTGAATTGCCCACTCACTTGAGAAAGGTCGTGTCATCAGAAAAATGACGCCAATATTGATACCTAAAGTAATAGCAACGAGACCAACAAGTATTGCGTGCAAAAGTGCGCTACCTTTACCGACATAAAGGTACGAGCAGGCAAGGACTACTACTGCGCAAGTAATGATCAAAGGCAACAAGCGCCAAACCCAATTGCTGCGACTTGCCACCACGCGCAGTCCGCGATTCTGACCAACATCAGATGCCACCGAAAGCAGTGCCCCTTGAATGGCGGCTTCTCCATCATTTGAAGGGTGAAATTCAACAATCGCATCACTCAATTCGGTAAAATCTTTTGTTACCAAAGAACTGAATTTTCCGTCTTTCATTAATGGCCATTCGTCGTTTATAACATCATCGCTGTATGCAATGCATCTATCTTGAACATAATATGAAACCTGCTTAGGTAATCCGCGCGATAGACGGAAAATTTCGTTGATGCTGGTTGATTCGCTATTCACGCAATCTTCCAGCCTTCGGTATTGATCATCGGCGCTGGAAACTAACAACCCCAGTAAGACTGACACCAGGGTTCCAAGAATTGTGAGCATGGCAACAATCAAATCGCCATTTTTCTCAAGATCAATTTTAAAAAGTTTTGAGGATAGAAAAAGTCCGGCCAGCGAAATTACAAGAGAGCCGCCAGCCCAGAAAAACAAAGGGGAAAGAAACATTTTTACCTGATGGTGAGAATTTACACACAGCCCGACACGACGATGATATCCCATCATGAGTAAGAGGTGTGGCCGGAAGCAAAACGCTCCCGACCACACCTACCTCTAACCCTTAACGCAAAGGACCTGTTTCAAGGTGTGCACAACATCAACTAAGTCCTTTTGCGCTTCCATTACTGCATCGATTGGTTTGTATGCCATCGGTGTTTCATCGATAACATCAGCATCTTTACGACACTCGACACCAGCTGTCGCCTTTTGGTGATCCGCTAGTGAAAACCTTTTCTTTGCCTCACCTCTCGACATTGCACGTCCCGCTCCGTGAGAACAACTGTGAAAACTCTCCGGATTTCCTTTTCCTCGAACGATGTAAGATTTGGTCCCCATCGAACCAGGAATGATTCCCATGTCACCTTCACGCGCTCGCACAGCACCCTTTCTGGTCACGAAAATATCGACACCATAGTGATTTTCAAGGGCTGCGTAATTGTGGTGGCAGTTGACCACTTCTGAGTTAATCTCAAATGGTGGCAACTTCGATTTACCAAGAACTTCAACAATCGCTTTCAACATCAAATCTCTGTTTGTTTGCGCAAATTTCTGCGCCCACATCAGAGCTTTCCAGTAATCATTGAAGTTGCTTGTCCCTTCAGGCAAATAGGCAAGGTCCATATCAGGCAAATTTATTTTCCATGTCTCCATGTCTTTTTTCGCCTGCGAAATAAAATATGTTCCAATTGCGTTGCCAATCCCTCGTGAACCAGAGTGAAGCATTATCCAGACAGAATCTTCTTCATCGATGCAGAGCTCAATGAAGTGGTTTCCAGTACCGAGCGAACCCAGGTGCCTGAATGTGTTGGCTTTCTCCAATTTAGGGTGTTTCGCGACAATCAATGAATGATTTACCGCCAAAATATCCCAGGCATCTTCAACCGCTTTGGGTATATTTTTCCACGCACCGCGGTCATTGGGTCCACCATTATCGGTTCGCCCATGAGGCACAGCATGCTCGATTGCACTTCGGATCGCCGACAAATCGTCAGGAAGATCCGAAGCACGCAAGCTTGTACGCGCGGCAAGCATCCCGCATCCAATATCTACACCGACACCAGCAGGGATAATGGCATGTTTAGTTGGGATGACACTACCAATAGTGGCACCTGCGCCCCAGTGACAATCCGGCATTGCGGCTATCCATTTATAAATAAATGGCAAACGGCTCAAATTCTCGAGCTGCTCGCGCGCCCGGTCTTCGAGAGATACGCCCTTCGTCCACATTTTGACGGGTACGCCTCCTTCAACCTGTCCAATTTTGTAGCCAGTGTCTTTTGGTTCTAAAATCTCCATTGCTCTAACCTCTAGTGTTTTGAAATTGATCTGCAGATAGCAAAAAGGCCCCTTCAAATGAAAGGACCCGTCGAGTGACTGCAGATTGATACTGAACAAATATCTACGCGCGCGTCACTCCGGGACCCGGTCTTTCCGTGCCCTTATTACCATTGCGCTGTAGAAACAAAATGTTCATCAGACCAATTTACATGCAGCAAGAGAATATTGTCAAGCTCAAATTTTGGCGGAGCTCTTATTAGATCAAGAATCCCCATGCGAAAAAGTCAGATTCTAGGGCTTATTGTGCGTTTATTCATTTTAAACGGGGCACTCAAAACGGCGATTATCTATAATGAAGATTGTCTGGCGAATACATCCAATGAATAAACAAAATCGAACAAGAAGCTTTGTAGCGCTTTCCGGAATTTCTCTTATCGCACTTGGATGTTTTCCAAGTCGAATGACTGCTGCGCCGAATCAACACAAGAAAGTACCGTCCGTAACTTCCAAAGGATACGCGCCAGTTTTTTTGCA
>JACMKL010000121.1 GCA_014380105.1 Candidatus Melainabacteria bacterium | reverse complement strand
GAAAAATCTAAGATGCTTCACCCGTCTAGCACACAAACAGCTGACAAGAAGAAGTTTGAAGAACTAAAAGTGGCATATGAGACTCTCGTTTACGGCGGTCCATATGGAACACCGAGAAGTGAAATCTATGAAAAAATGCACAAGCGAAATAAATAGGCTGAAAGTGTATGCGCTTCTCAACGGGGAGCTTCAGGCCTCGATGCGCGCTTCGTTGTTGTCCATAATTTCTTGTTGCTGTTGCACATAAGTCAAAATGCTGTTCGCCTGATCTTCCTTGCCGGTTGCCGAAAGAAGTGCCGCATATCCGCTCATTACTTGAATTGCAGGTGTGGGATTTTCGCGAATTGTTTTGAGGCGCGATTGCACGGCACGGTCATAAAAAGGTTCTGCCTGCGAAAATTTCCCTTGCGCATGATAAATATACGCCAGGTAAGACATGACGCGAACTGTCTCGTCATGCTCTTTTCCATAGACAGATTCGTAGCGCTTAAGCCCCGTCACCGCAAAAGGTTCTGCGCGAGCATACTCACCCTTTGCGTAATACAGTTCTGAGAGCATCACAATAGTTTGCGCCGTCCTTACATGCTCCGCGCCCAGTCTGCGGGTCTTAATCTCCGCCAATACTAGAAGCATTTCTTCTGCTTCCGCATATTTCGCTTGCTGCATCAGAGTTTCGGCCAAGAGTTCGGCGGTTTCGATCACCTGATCAGAATCACCGCCAAAGACTTCGGCTTCTTTCAAGGACTCCCAAAACCAATATTCAGCTTTGGCTAAGTCCCCGCTAGCAAAAGCCGTTTTTCCCGTTGTAATAGTTAGATTCCAAGTCATCGCAATAGTCCCGAAGGTCGCCCCATACTTCAGTGGACAAAAGTAGCGATCATTATCAGAACGCCAGATAATGTTTCTATTTCTGCCTCTTTTCTTTACTTACCACGCTTTAGCTAATCTGGCGAATCCCCTTTTGATGTGAGGGCATAATCTCTTTAGGGAGAAACAATTATGTCTGGCGAAGATACTCATAATAACGCTTCGGTCGGCAATGCCCGTACTGCTGAAGAGCAGGAACGCAACCGCTTGATGAAGGCGCAGCTCGAGCGTTCGAAGCAACAATTGAAGGAAGCGACATCAATCAAGAGCAAATTTGATTCGATGACCGAAATTTTAGCGCTGGAAGAAGGTCTGACTCTGGATGAAGCACGTGAGAAAAGCCGATCACGCGAGGCTAACTCGTTTGGGATTGCTTTCGAGGACGGCTCAGTTGAGACTACCAGGCGTCGAAAAGTTGAAGAAGAAATACAGCGCTTTGCCAGTCAGTCGGCAGAATTCGCTTCTTCTAACTCTGCTCAGCCTTCAATGGCTCCTGAAAATTTGCCAGTATCCGAACAAAATACAGGTGCATCTTTTGACTTGCATCCCGAGGCTCTTCCCTGGCTTCAATATGATGGCGAAACGCTCTTCCAAAATACAGAGAATCCATTTGAAGGTTTTGAAGACAAGTTGTTGGCATTGTGCACGCGTGCTGACGGTTATGCCTGGCACCGAGCGATTTCTTTCTATCCTCAAGAAGAAGGTTTGTCCCCGGACCTATTAAAGGCGTTTGTGCGACGCAACCTGATGCTTTATACGCGCAATGGTTTGATTGAAGACTATTTGATTTCGACAGGTCAGCATTCGCGCCATGATGTTCCGATAGGCTTTGCCCAACTCACCTCAGGCAAGGTGCTTCAACTCGAAGAACAGTATCCGGTCTTGGCTGCATTTTTCGCTGGTGCGGGCTATATTGGGGCTGCTCACGAAAGTTTAGTATTGCTTGACCCTACTTGTGTTCCGGCAATTACTGCGACCTTGGTGGCGTCAATTGTGGATGACCTGGTCGCAAATAATATAGCAGTCAATGATTGGACCGTTGCGTATGCGCTCAATCCTGATGTTTATTCATTTGAAATTGGCGAAGGCGCTCGTAAATATGCAGTTCTTGAGGGGTTGGATGTAAGTTTGTCGAAAGTTAAACACTGGGACCAGCGCCTCGAAACACGTGCATTTAATGATGAAATCGTCTCTGTATCCCAACAAATCAAGTTTATTGTGGCTCAAATTGTGAGACTAGCAAATATTTAAATGTGCCAATAAATTGTAAAAAGTAGTCGGAAAATTGAACTATTTTCTAAGAGATGACGTCTACATATTCAGAACGCAGAATGGTCAATTCCGCGACCACTAATAAATGGATTTGGAGTCTCTTATGAATAGATTATTTTCAATTGCAGCTATGGCATTAATTGCCACCAGTACTGTTTCCTTGCCTGCGAATGCTCAAATGGGCTGGGGAATAAATGCATCACAAAGTCAGTTGCAAACACGCATTAATTCTGGTATCAGATCTGGTGCCCTAACCCGTAACGAAGCTAAAAATCTTCAGGATAAATTGAATCGGAT
>JACMKL010000120.1 GCA_014380105.1 Candidatus Melainabacteria bacterium | reverse complement strand
TTGCCAGTGGCCAGCAGCGCTGTGGCAAGATTGAGTCGTGGTTGCTCGAATTCTTTATCGAGAGCTGCGGCTTTGCGGGCAAATGGAATTGCTTGCCCGTGCTTTCGCAAATGTATATAAGTTGAGGCAATCGCCTCTAAGCAATCTGCGTCGTTGGGGCGCAGCTTATTTGCCGCTTCTAGCTTTGGTAGCGCTTCTTTATATTGTCTTGCCGATGAATTCACAAGGGCTTGGAAATACAAATTATCAAAATTCTGTATTTCATTTGTTCGAGAACTAGCTTCCTGATTTAAGAAGCTGGCTTGGAGCAGCAAAATTATCGAAAAGAAAAGGACAGTCGAGCGCATCCATTTTTGATGCATTAAGTACTCGACTGTCTTCATTATTTAGCGTCTGGCGCCGACTGGCTCTGATGCACCAGTTTTGCTCTCAAATTTGCTGCCAACAAGATGAGATTCCAGGAACCAAAGTCGCTTGTCGATGGTGCGAGAAATTTCGGTGTAAAGGTCTGCTGAATCGGCGTCGCCCAGTTCGTCGGTTTTTTCGATACCGGCGCGTACATGCTTACCGTATGCAGCGTAACGATCCGAAAGTGCTGCTACGTGCTCTTCGGCGCTAACCAAATCTGTTGGATATTCTTCAACTGCAGAAGATTCAGCAGCCATGCGAGCAGTGCCAAGGGCGATACCACCCAAGGTAGTGACGCGTTCTGCGACGAGGTCGATAAATTCGTAGACTTCAGCAGCCATTTCATCAAATAGTAGGTGAACTTGGTAGAAGTCTTTGCCCTTGACGTTCCAGTGGGCTTGTTTTGTCTGTGACCAGAGGTCAAGAGTTGAAGCCAAAGTATCGTTCAACATTTTAGTGACGTCTTGACGGACGTTTTCGCTCAAATCTATGCGTGTGGCATACATTTTTGCGCCGCTCTTAGTTTTGCTCATAGTACTGACAACCCCAGATGTTTGTGTGATGTGGCTGGATATTCTAATACTTTATTTGTCGCCAGTTATGAAACGGAAAGATTTCAAATTCAATGAAACACCAACTCAGTGGTCCTTTCACCCGATTGCAAGCCACTTTTACATTGATTCGTGCGGAACAACGAGCATTCTGTTGAGTCTCTGTGTTCAAGCGAATAAAACGAGACAGAGGTGACCGAATGCACGTAATATGCTCCAGATGCCATTTTCGAGCTCCCGTCAACACATCGATATGTAGAGTGTGCGGAGATCAGAATTTCAAACCTGTAATGTATTCGCAAGTCACAGATGCTCAAACATCTCAGTCAGAGTCATTTTTATCAGATCCATCAACTGTACGTGGACAATTTGCCCTCTCATTGGCTCAGATTACTGAACCAGTTTCGGTTGCTTCACTTGGTATGAGAGTGGCTCTAAAACAGCAGTTTGATTCAATCTATATGAAATTGAGTAATGCATTCAGTAAGCTTGCAGCATTGGCTACAGGTGATGCCAATTTTATGCCAGTGCCTATCAATAACAATCCATCAGGGTTTGCTTATGCATTTCCTGACACAGTTGATTTTCGTGCTGCGCAAATGCGCCGCAATTTTATGAAAGGAATGAACAAATCACAGGGCGAATATGCGCCACTAAAAATTGCTGCTTCCTCACAGGTTTTAGCTGCACCTAATTGGGCAGCATCAACTCAAGCTCCAACCACTCTTGAAGTGATGGAAATCGAGGCCCGCAAACGCGATATTGAGCGCTTGCGTCAGTGGTTTCATTATTATGGACAAGACGGTTTGATCAAACAGCGCGCGAAATAACGCAATTCTTTCGTGTCTCTGCAAGCAAAAAAAGAGATGGTCTGTAAAGACCATCTCTTTCTTTCTAGATTCCTAGTAAACACACCGGGGATACAGGTATGTTTGCCACGCTTTCAGGAGGGAATTTCAGGAAAAATTCCTTTGATACCTGTTGCTCAACGCATTTCCCCGATGTGACGCCTTGGGTCTAACCCCAAACTTTCAATCTCTGAATTAAACAGCTGTTGCAATTGGCGAGTGATTCCAATTTGCCGGTGCAGCTTCGCTCGCAGGTGTAGCAAATACACTTGCTTGTTTTTGATCGGCGGTCATCCAGTGGGTGACAACCAGACCTTCGCGGTAGATTTCGTGGTGAGTGGCGAACAGGCAACGCTTAACGTTGACAGAGCCGCTTTGAGCGACAATTTTTTGCAATACTTCTTGGTGGGCATCATCACGTGAGACGAGTAATACGTGTTCGGCACCGGATGTGATGGCATCATCAATTAAGGTATTGAGGTCGATTGTTGCAACTGCATGATTGACGATAGCTACTTTGTGAGTCTTTCCATTCAATGAAAAACTAACATTTGCGTCAACAGCTTTCTTTTCGCCTGTTGTTTTTACTGTAGTCCATTTGAAGTTGCTCAAGCGCTCGTCTTTCTGGTCGATTAATCCGAGCATTCTTAAATTGGCTACTTCGAGGAAGTGACGTTGTACTTCGCTGTCATAAAGATCTAGTGATTCTTCAGCAACTTCGGCAACGCTACGAGAAATTCCGGAGAGCATATAGACCAATGGTTTGGTCGGAGTTGTCCACCAAGGAAGTTTGGTGGCATGACGGTGGCAAAGCAAATAATCGAGATAGAACAACTTGCGTAGACGATCGCGAATCAAGACGGGCTTATCTTCGCCGGAAATGAACCAGGAGATGTGTTTTTCGAGAAGAACTTTATGCTCATCGATTAATTGGAAGATCAGTAGATCTCTATCGTTGAGTTGGATTGCCATTAGATGCGTCCTCTGCGGGTGTGAAGTTGGGTGTGAGTTTCGCGGGGAGCGAATTAGATTCGGTTTACCGACCGCCAGTTACATATTGCCAGAGCGGATTGTCGTGCTTATTGGTGTGAACATTGAATGTTCTTCGTAAGTCCAAGTCACTTGCTATTAAGTTATTGCCTTGGATTCTTAGCTGGTCTGATTTCTGTTTGACTTCATCGAGCTGTTCAGCAAGCTCTTCTTTTGTTCTGGCAGGTCGTCTTGGGAGGATTAAGTCATCGTAGACGGAAGCCATATCTTCAT
>JACMKL010000119.1 GCA_014380105.1 Candidatus Melainabacteria bacterium | reverse complement strand
TTTTCCATTTGCGATTGATAGGATTGCACCTCCACAAAGCCTTTCAACCACCTTAATGGCAACTGAACTTTCCGCTCTGTCACTTCCCTGTTTTCAGTTTTCATCGAAAATTTTTCTGTGCCAACTGAAAGCGAAAGATTGTCTTCATCTCGTATTACGGCCAATGCAGCTCGCATCGGTTGATTAAAATCCACATTAGTAGTTCCAGAAGTAACAAAATCTCCTTTAAACCCATCCGGATTCAAATCAACTCTTGCATACGCGCTGCAGCAGGCACTAAAGCCTTCGAAACGGAGATAGTCACCACCGCTAGTAATTACAGGGTCACGCGCTGCAACTATTTTCTTTAACGTGTTTGGTGGAATGTAGAAACGAGAACCAACAATTTTCGAGAGAGTAAGAAGCATCACAGCGGTTGTTCTAGGTTGTAACAACTTTCCTTCGAAAAAATGCGGAAAAATTTGATGCTGCTCCGCTGTGGCCAATCGCAGAGCTCTCCTGTCGCCATCCAGAGTTCCGACTGAAGAAGCAAATGGATATCGATACAGGTGGTCTATCGAAGCACTGACCATATTTTGTAAAACTACACTGATGCTGTCTGCTTCAGCGCAGTCAGAGTTTCTTGAAGTGTTTGTGCGTCGTAGATATTGAATGTTTTTGCAGAGCGATCGATTTTCTTGACCATTCCGGCGAGTGCTTTTCCTGGTCCGATTTCAACAAAAGTATCAACACCGTCGGCGAGCATGAATTCGATTGTTTCACACCAACGTACTGAAGATGGCATTTGCAGTCCAAGCTTGCGACGCAGCTCAACGCCCTTCGTGCCTGGCTTTGCATCATAATTCTGAATGACCGGGAAATCAGATTCTGAGACTTCGATATTTTTCAGAAGAGCTGCAAATTCGTCGGCAGCTTCTTTCATCAGTGGCGAATGGAATGCACCACCTACAGGCAATGGAATAACCTTACCGCCAGCTGCTTTCGCTTGGGCACCAGCCTCGGTGACAGCTTCAGGATTGCCAGAAATCACCAGTTGTTCTTTAGTATTAAAGTTAGCAACAATTACTACATGACCTTCAGTTGAAGCAGCTGTTACTTCACGCGTAATTTCTTCAAGCTTCTCGGCAGGGACACCAATAACGGCTGACATAGCGCCTTTCGGGCATGCTTCCATAAGTTGAGAGCGCTTGTCGACAAGTTTTACAGCCGAAGTCAAATCAAAAGCACCAGCAGCAAACAAAGCGCTGAATTCACCCAAGCTGTGTCCCGCTGCATAAGTTGGTTTCGGCCCGCCTTGCTTTTCATAGCAGCGCCAGGTCACCATTGAAACAGCGAGAATAGTTGGTTGAGTGTTGACGGTGCGTTTTAGTTCTTCTTCAGGTCCGTTAAAACACAGCTCACTGAGCGAGCGTCCGGCAATTTCGTCAATCTTCGCAAATAGTTCCTTTGCTTCGGAATAATTCTCGAAGAGGTCTTTGCCCATGCCAGCAGATTGAGACCCTTGTCCAGGAAACACACATGCCAACTTGCCCATTTTGCTCTCCCTCTATTTGATCCAATCTATAAATGCGCGACATTGCGCAGGCTTCAATTATTCTCGATCGCAGGTCTGCGTTGATCGACGGCGTTCCAATTCACAATTGCAGCGCCCCAAGTAAGTCCGCCACCAAATCCAACTAGCGCGCAAGTCGATGGTGACTTGATTTGTTTTCGCAAAATAGCTTGCCACATGGCTAGCGGAATCGAGGCGGCAGAAGTGTTGCCCATCTCGTTGACATTGCTGACGATCTGCTCGGGCTTCATGCCTAGACGCTCAGCGGCCGATTTGATAATGCGCATATTAGCCTGGTGCGGGACGAGAAAGTCGACATCGGCAACTTCAAGATTTGCTTCCACGCATGCAGCACGTACAGCTTCAGGAACAGCATTGACTGCAAACTCATAGATCGCGCGACCATTCATTTGCAAAAATCTGTCGACTTCTTTTGGTGGTTCTTGTCCAGCGTGAGGATAGCCAACGCCAGTATTTGGAATGTGCAAGAGGTGAGCACCACTACCGTCTGCGCGCAAGTAGGTTCCGAGCAAATCATTTTGATTCTCGTCAGCTTTGAGAATAAATGCACCCGCGCCGTCACCAAAAAGAATGCAGGTGTTTCGATCTTCCCAATTTAAAAATCGCGAGTGAATATCGACGCCAACGACGAGTGCACATTTAAATGTCCCGGAGCCGAGAAATTGTTGTGCAACTGCCAGTGCATAGACAATCCCAGTACAGGCGGCTTCCAAGTCGAATGCGGCAGCGCGTTTTGCACCGATCGCAGCTTGTACCATGCAGGCCGTAGACGGATACAAATTATCCGGAGTAGATGTTGCCACCACCACCAGTTCTATTTCATCCGGGTCGATTCCTGCAAAACCGATAGCGTCTTTAGCAGCTTCGATTGCCAAGCCGGTCGTAGACTCTGTGTCAGAGGCTATACGACGTTCAGAAATTCCAGTTCGCGTCTTAATCCACTCGTCAGAAGTAGCGACGAGTTTTTCAAGGTCAGCATTTGTGACTACTGCTGACGGCAAACCGGCTCCAACTCCAATGAGTCTGGCACCATACTTAAACTTCAAGACTTGCTCCCAGCGCCCGCCATACTATGGTCAAAAAAAAAGCTGTTTTCAATTTTTTTGACCATGTCTGCAGCCACCATATCTTTGGCAACGCGAATGGCATTCTTAATTGCAGTGTGTTTCGAGCCGCCATGCGCGATCACGCAAACACCTTTCACGCCGACCAGGAGCGCCCCGCCAAAAACGTTATGGTCAACTCTATTCTTTAGTCCTTCAAATGCAGGTTTAGCTACGATTGCTCCAACCTTTGTGCGAGCAGAGCTAAGCAATTCTTGCTTCAGCATGATGCTGCACATCTTGGCAATTCCTTCAGCCGTCTTCAGAGCGACGTTGCCGGTAAATCCGTCAGTCACAGTGACATCCACTCTTCCGAGTGCGAAATCACGCCCCTCAACAAATCCAATAAAATTTATGCCTTTGGCCGCTTTCAAAAGCTTGTAGGCTTCTTGCACTAATTCGTTGCCTTTAGTTTCTTCGGTGCCTACATTCATAAGACCGACAGTCGGATTGCTCTTGCCAAGTAGTCCGGCTGAGACAATCGAGCCCATCACACCGAATTGCATCAATTGATGAGGCGTGCAATCGAGATTTGCGCCCACATCTACTAAGAGACAGCGTCCATTAATAGAAGGCATAGTGCAACAAATCGCCGAACGGTCTACGTTGGCGATGCGTCCTAATCCAATTTGTGCGGCAACAGCAGCAGCGCCCGTGGAGCCAGCGGCTACTACAGCGTCAGCCATACCTTCGGAAACCCGCTTGGTAGCGACGACAATAGATGAATCTTTCTTCTTGACGATGGCGCGACTTGGTTTTTCGTCCATTGCGACGACTTCCGACGCCGGCACTATCGAGATCTGGAGCCCGGCATGGTCGTGCCTGGTGAGCTCTTTCTCAATAATGTCGGGAGGTCCAACAAGTTGGACAGCCACGCCATATTCGCGCGCCGCAATAACTGACCCATGGACAACCTCGCGGGGGGCATAGTCCCCACCCATGGCATCCACTGCAATGCGAATCATTCAAGACTCCCAAAAATCAACACTATCTCGCTGCAAAAACTAATCAGTTATGACGTTGTCGCGACGGCGAGCCGGACGACCAGCGTAAAAACCACAGACGATGCAAACGTTGTGTGGACGGGTGGGTGAGCTGCAATTGCTGCAGACATTCAATGTGATTGGGGTCGCTTTCCAGTGCGCTCTTCTCTGGTGCTGCTTCTGGTGCGACGTTTTCTTTTTAGGGCAAGCCATCTAACTTCTCCTGACCTCCATGCCTCGGCGGATTGACTATTATCTACGACTCTTCGCCACTTGTATTCTTTGGCAAGAGACTCTTTAAGTTATTCCATCTTGGGTCGATGGACTTCTCATCTAACTTTTTCTCCCCGGGTTTGCTAGAAACGTCGGAAAGTGAGCCAGAGCGGGATTCTGTCTCCGGAGTTCCGGGACATTCTTCGCCGCACGAGCAATAAACGGGTGTAGCCAATGTAACAGCTTGATATACAACATCACTGATGTCAAGGAAACCATCTTCCGGTAAAGCTTCAAAAAAGTCGTCTTTTTGCAATTCGCGGTCCCTGGTTTCGGGCGCTTGACTATCTGCAAACTCAACCAAATTTACAAAGCGCTCATCAATATCAACAGTTAAGGCTTGAAAGTAAGGTTTCAAACAACGATGGCAAGCCAGCTTTAAAAGGGTCTTAACTTGTCCACGCAAACGCATACCAGCAGTCGCTAAAGATACCGACAATTCGCCAACGACCGGTTTGACCGCATCCAAGCCCTCTAAGGTCTCGTTGTAGTCAAAATTAATTCGCCCTTTGGGCAAAGCTCGTAGTTCACCAAGACCGATTTTCACTTTAGTGACCCGAAGGTTATTAGCCTCCGAAAGAAGGCTGGAATAAGCACCGCCATTTTATGCACACAGGCGCCCAGAAGGATAATATTACAACAATAAAAACGCTCCTGCTAAGTCGACACTCAGGAGGCAGTCTATACATACAAAAGTGGAATCATGGGCGCAAAACTCTGTCTGGCAGCAAAATGGGCAATACCAATCGTTGGAGAGCCAATCTACGACGCTGTCGTAGTTATCGATGGCACTCAAATTGAAGGCGTCTACGCACGTGCGCAGTTCAATACACTCTACAAAGCAGCCGATATACAGAGAGCTGAAGACTATAAAGAAGCAGTAATCGTGCCTGGCTTGATCAATCTGCACACCCATCTTGATTACTCTGCGCTCAGAGCGTTTTCAACAGACCTGCCCTTCTTTCAGTGGATAGAAGAATTAGTTGGTCGCAGTCGCGAGTGGGCGACAGATCGTTTTTATCAGTCTGCCCTTTATGGCGCGCGTCTGGCTGCATTCACTGGTGCCAGCACAATCGTTGATTCATCATATTCGGGGCAATCGGCAAAAGCTCTAGCTGAAGTCGGATTGCGAGCCGTTGTCGGGCTTGAGCTATTCGGTCTGGCTGATAGCGAAGCGGAGAAAAATTGGAATTCATGGCTGGAGCGTTTTGAAAACCTGCACGAGACAGAAGATCCAGCACTTCGCCATTCACTCGACAACGACCTGATTACTTTGACGGTTGCACCACACGCACCGTATACAGTGTGTCCGACCCTCTGGCTGAAGGCGACGACATGGGCGAAAAAATTCAATTTACCGTTAATGGCGCACGTTGCAGAATCTACTGAAGAGAGTGACTGGCTTGCTAAAGAAAGTTCTGTGGTGCGCAAATTCTTGGCGTTTGCTTTGCGTGAAAATGAAGATGCCGAAAAACTAAAACCGCGCTGGGCGGGGCGAGGACAGTCGCCGATTCGACATTTGAAGAATTATGGTTTATTGGACGAACGCTTGATAGCCGCACACGTAGTCAATGCTGACGATGAAGAGTTGAGAATTCTCGCTGAAAATAACGTCAAAGTGGCTCACTGCCCTCGCTCAAATGCTCGATTGAAAAATGGTCTGGCGCCGTTTCTCAAAATGATGGAGGAAGATCTCGACGTCGGATTCGGCACTGATAGCCTCGCATCGACAGATGACTTAAGCCTGCTTGAAGAAGGGCAGTTCGCCCTCAATGCTCACCGTCTGAATAACAAGAATTGTCCGCTCACCGCCCGTCACATGATTGAATGCATGACTATCAATGCGGCGCGCGCACTGCGTATGGATCACAAAATCGGCAGTTTACAAGCGGGAAAACAAGCCGATCTCGCCATATTTGCCTTGCCGCCATCTCCACTTACCGATACAGAAAAGCAGGCACTAGATCCTTACAACCTTCTGATATCGGGCGGCGCACGCCTGAAAGATTTATTGGTCGATGGACGATTTGTTGTGTCGGAAGGAAAACTGATGCGGCGCTGATAATATTCGCCATTTTGCTGGCAAATTGGCGCCTTACTGCTTCAACGCACAATGTCCGTAAATTCATCTATACTGATGCCAGGGTTTTGGTACAAGACCCTCAGGGAAAGTATAGAAAGCACGCAGCAGCGCTCATTCGGGAAGGTTCGACTGAAATGGAAAGACGGCAGGATCACATATGCAGTGGCAGAACTTGCATGTTCTGTCGCGTTCTCGACAATCCTAATCGTCTAAAACAGCAGGGCAATCGCACTTACATGGACAGCCAAGTCCTTGAGCGGGTCAAAGAGCTTGAGCAGCGCTCACTTTTGACCACAACCGAAAATCGCATGTCCGCAGTAAAAGGCGAAGAAATTGAACGCCTCGCTCTTCTGGACACACTCACCGAGCTTTACAACTCCCGCACATTCATGAAAGAAATAAAGGAAGAGCTCAAGCGCGCGAAGCGCTACAAGCGACCAGTGGCACTCTGCATGGTCACTGTGGACAATTTTAAGGACATCTCCAGGCAGTATGGAGCGCTCACATCTGACGCCGTGCTCAAAGTTATCGGAACCGTCCTGCAAGGTGCAATTCGTGACGTCGATATTCCTGCTCGATACAGTGCTGAAGAATTCGCAATAATTTTTCCCGAAACAAATTCTTCTGGTGCTCAAATTGTTGCCGAACGCATTCGCCAACGCATTGGTTCACAAGCAATTACTCACAACTGGCACAATCTCAAAGTGACCGCATCTGTTGGCCTGGCTGCTTTTCCAGCCCACGCACGCGAGCACGACGAGCTGGTTGCACGCTCAGTTCAAGCACTTGAAATGGCCATGCAAAAGGGCGGCGATCGAGTTTGCTCTGTATAGATTGACTATACATTTTGCTTTCATTGACGGCTTGAAAACCTGTTTTTTTGCGAATCTCAGCCAACGTGAGACAGGCTGAGGGACGAATTGGCACTCGCGCCGATATAATTCGTCGGTCGTTCGTCAAGGAAAGTCTCAATCGATGTTATCTCCATCGAAGCCGCAAACCTCCGGCTCATTTATAAAAGACTGGAAGCCGATTGCCGTTTTAATCGTGCTTGCCTGGTCACTAATTACCGTATTTCAGGTCGAGCCAGAAGCGCGTGTCAAAGAATGGCAACGCATGTCTGAATTGCCTCAACTGGAATTGAAAGCAGAAATTCAAAAGAAAGTAGAGGGCACGCCCGGCTAC
>JACMKL010000118.1 GCA_014380105.1 Candidatus Melainabacteria bacterium | reverse complement strand
TTTTACTTTGCCAGGACCTCGCCTGTCCAAAATTGCCTGCAACTCTTCTAAATTTGGCTCTGCAAATTGCACTCGATCGGCGGGCATAGAATCAGAAATTTTTCGCGAATGCTTGATTCTGCCTAACTCAGCAAACATTCGGGCTTTCTCGGAAGAAAATGGATGAAAGCCAACCACACCTTCTTCATTACTAAACAAGTAATGTTCGCTCGGATCTAGCGTAGTTTCGAAATCTATATCGGCGAGAACATATTGCTCACAATAGGGCGTTCCGGGAAAGCCAATATCCAAAAGTTTTCTCACCAGACTGTGCGCACCATCACAGCCAACCAGCCATTTGCAAGAAATTGCGCTCTCACCTTCTCCTGCTTTTTGAACGCGAGCAGTGACACCTTCGAGACTTTGTGTAAATGATAGTAATTCGGTATTCCATTCTATGGCACCACCTTTAGTGCTCAGAACTTCGGACAATATTCTTTCTGTTTCGGGTTGAATCAAACAAAGCTCGTATGGGTATTTTGTCTCAAGTTCGCCAAAAGTCATGCGGACGATTTGTTTGTCTTTGTTATAGACCTGGAAGGCATGCGATTTCCATCCGCTTTCAAGAAATGGTTCAACGATATCCATTTGCTCAAAAAGTTCGAGAGTGCGAGCGTGAATTCCAATTGCACGCGATGTTGTTGATGGACCAGAAAGCTTGTCCACTACACGACACGTGATTCCGCGGCGCAAGAGTTCGACCGATAAAATCAATCCCGTCGGTCCAGCACCAACGATCAAAACATCAGTATCGACTGGCTGCATTGACTCAGTCACAGTTAAAAATATTCATCGAGAACAGCAAGCGGACGGCGTCCCTGGTAGCCATCATTTTCCAGGTGCCAAAAATTGATGTCACGTTCGCCCAGGCGCCAGCAGAGGTAATAATCTACTTCACCTTTTTTGGCAGGAAAGTCTAGAAGCCCGGACCTGATATCACGCAATATCACTCCGTCTTTAGTGATCTCATTCATCCACTTTTCAAAAGTCTGGAGATATTCTTTTTTGGCGCTAGTAAGCTTATCTATTGCCGATTCATACCGTTTTCGCGCAGCACGCAGGGGAGCCATTTCAGCAACTTCACCGCTGGTTGCCCTGACGGTCGAAAGGACCTCTTCAGCGTCCTCACATTCTTGCGTCGCCGCATCCATTCGAATGTGAATGGCGTCCAACTCATCATTTGCGCGAGAAAGCTGCTCTTTCAGAGTTGGCAGCAAAGCTTTGGCTTCTTGAATTGTAAAAGTAGGGGCTTCAGACATAAATTCGCTCTATTTGACAACTGTTTTTGCCAATAATTAGTCTAACTTACTTAATTGAAGTTTGCGCGCACAAGCCGTCAATGCAAAGATCTGCAAGCAAAAACTGCTGCGCCGTTGTTCACAGACGCGTTGTTTCGCAACAACCTCGACGATTGAATGATCAACAAGGTTGCGTACTCCACTTGTGATCCCAGTAATGATGCGACCCACACAGCACGACTTGCGTCG
>JACMKL010000117.1 GCA_014380105.1 Candidatus Melainabacteria bacterium | reverse complement strand
TTCAATTTCGCCGAATCGACTGACCAAATCTTCAACAGTTTTTCCGATTACACCTGTTTCGCCATCAGAAATTACTTCAGGAGCAGCCCCTTTACCGAATGCCATTACAGGTGTGCCTGATGCCAAGGATTCAGAGAAGACCAAACCAAAGGGTTCTTCGAACTTAATCGGGCACAATGTCGCTATAGCTTCAGAATACAAGACAGCCTTTTCATCGGTTGAGACTTCTCCAATAAACTGAACATCCTTTTCATTGAGAAGAGGTCGAATCTCTTTCTCAAAATATTCTTTATCGTTATCATCGACTTTTCCTGCCAACTTAATTGGCAGTCCAACTTTTTTGGCTATTTGAATAGCTTCAGCAGTACCTTTGTCAGCACAGAGTCTGCCAAGGAACAGTAGGTACTTGCGTTCATTATTTGATTCTGCCTTAAAATCGTCAAGATCAATGCCATTATATACAGTGGCAACATAATTCAAGTCGTCAGGATAGTTGAGACGGCGATAGGCTTCGCTGATTGAAATAAACGGTAAATTCTGGCATGCCAGGTAAATGTCTGCACAGTAGTCATAGACTGGATTGTGGTTTGTTGTGACTGTCGGACATTTGAAATTGCGCAATGCTGGTAGTGCGGCATATCCCATATGGTTGTGGATGATGTCGAATTGCCCTTGCATTTTTTCCAAGGTTAGAACAGCTTTTATATTGAAGGCATGCCATCTTGTCGGTGGAATGCCCGCTGCGACGCGCAGACCTTCTGGAGAGCACGCAATTAGTTCTGCATCGGTGACAGAGTCTCCTGAAGCAAATAGTGTAACTTCATGCCCACGCTTGACCAATTCGTCTGTGAGTAAGCTGACGACTAGCTCTGAACCACCGTACCCTTTCGGTGGGACGCTTTCGGATAAAGGAGCTAATTGAGCAATTCGCATGTTTCCATTCCTCTGTGTGGTTATCGTTGGTTGATTGCTGAATTTGTTTAGTCTAATTTTCGATTATTACTTTCAGGTCTCCGCTCTTTCGAAGAATTTGGCAACTGGTGTGACCATTGACGGCATTAAAGCAAATGTCCACTTCGGCATTGCCCACTTTTAAGTTGTGGAAAGTAAGTCTTTCAAGCCATTCGGGCAAACAAGGCTCTTCAACTCTTAAAATCTTTTTGGAAGCATCTGGTTGGAAGTTGACGCACGCTGTTAGCATTTGAAAAATGCTACCTGCTGCCCACGCCTGCGGAGAGCAAGAGACAGGATAATCAATTGGGCTTCCCCAGCTGGTTCGCTCGAAACCGCAAACTAATTCCGGAAGACGAAAATCTTTTTGGTGCTGAGCAACTGCTGCCATCGCACTGAGCAAATAATGAGCATCACGAATGCGTCCGATTTTTCGGAAGCCTTCCAAAATTATGGCATTATCGTGAGGCCATACCGAACCGTTGTGATAGCTCATTGGATTAAAGTATGAAGTCTGGCTAGATAAAGTTCTCAATCCCCAACCTGAGTCCATATCAGGAGACAACATGCGGTCAGCCACTCTCTGCGCCATTTCTCCGTCGATAATTCCGGCCCAAATACAGTGTCCTGCATTCGAACTAATTACCTTAACCTGTTTGCCTTCCCCATCAAGAGCCAACGCAGGGAATTCTTCTTCCACCATCCAAAAATCGCGTTTGAAATCGCGCTTTAATTTTGCCGCCTGGGCCTGTAGTTTTTCGGCAATGTCACCTTTTTTTAGTAACAAGGCGATGTCAGCTATTGCTACTCGAGCCGCGTAAAGATAAGCTTGCGCCTCGCAGAGGGCGATCGGAGGCTTGGCTAATGTACCATCAGGATGTCCAATTGAATTGCCGGAATCTTTCCAACCTTGATTCTCAAGTCCTTCAGAACTTTCTTTAATATAGGTCAGATAGCCACCTTCGGCGGTGGCACTGTCCATCCAGTTAAATGCCATTTCAACATTCGGCCAGATCTTCTCGGCGAACTGTAAATCGCCTGTCCATTTAATATATTTTCCAACTAACATGCACCAGAGTGCGGTTGCATCGACTGAGCCATAGTAGGGCGTATGCGGAATTTCTTTCAATCGTGCAAGTTCGCCGAAGCGTAATTCGTGCATGATTTTGCCGGGACGCTCGGCCCGGAATTCATCAACTCTTGTACCCTGATAAGCTGCTAAGAATTCGATACATTCGCGCGATAAATCCGGTCTGTATGGCAACATTTGCCAGCCGGTGATAGCACTGTCTCGACCGAATGGTGCCGAATACCATGGAACTCCTGCAGCCATCCCGATTCCCTTAGGAGTCGGTTGTCGGAGAATATATAAATCGCGCATGCCTCTTTCGATAGCGAAATTTACAATTTCATCTTCTGTGAGTATGCTCGCACCCTGCGATCGCCATAGTGAAAATTTCTTGTCTGCGTCATCGAGGACAGAAGAAAAATCAAATTCTTCAGAGGCTGTGAATGGCTTTTCTTCAGATGTTCGCGTAAAAATGAAGACTTGCAAATACCACGGTGTACGTGGTGGCAAAGTCAATTTGTATTTAGCCTCACCATCAATGATGGTGTCAGGTGCTATGCCCCTGAACTCGATCATCGTCTCGATCATCACATCGTCGAGACCCTTGTAGGCCAAAAATATGCGTCGTCCTTGTTTGTCCTTGCGAGGCAACATGCGCTGTCCACGCTCATTTCTATTCATTCCACGAACTTCAAACATGTCCGCAAAATCAGACTGAAATTTGATACCAAGTTCAATTGAAATTTCCGATGAGCTGTAATTTTCGACCACAAGACGCTCTGAAACTACGTCCGACAATACGATTTGACGCTGAACCATAAGGTTTTGTTGGGCGAGCGTACTGGTTTGTGGATTTGTATAAAGAAAGCTTCCAGCATATCCCCTCTTAACGTCTGCAGATAGAAGAGACATAGAAGTGCCGTCAATGGTAACTTCCCATTCACTAAGGTGACGAGTGTCGTAATGATAATAGCCATAACCAAGGGTGTTACATCCAGGGATGTGTGCTTCCTGGTCAAGCACCATGAATTGACTGCCGTGTTTCAATATCAGCCGCGGATGCGCCGCATCCGTTAAGACGAAAGGTAGCCCCTGGCAGAGAGGCCTCGAGTCGATGACATACTCGTCTTCCTTTTCGATAGCTGTCTGCT
>JACMKL010000116.1 GCA_014380105.1 Candidatus Melainabacteria bacterium | reverse complement strand
TGTGCGTCCATCTGTTAATTTTAGTGTGTCGCCGTCATGAACTGACGAAACCAGCGCAAGGCTAATTAGAAGTGCTTTCATCGTGCGCGACTCCTTTTGAAAGATTTGGAATTTCAGTGTGAGAAACGGGCGTCACTGTTGGGTGACAACTAAAAATCAACTTCATCTAGCTCTCCAAGCGCAGACTGAAGGCGACTATTTGCCGCCTCTGTTTCTGGTGTTTTCGATTTCGATTCGCGTTCGCTTGCAGAGAGATGTTCTTGTGCAAGAAGTCTGACGAGTTCGGACAATTTCCGAATTGCGTCATCTTGTTTGCCGGGTTTTAGAGCGCGAGAGCTTTGTTGTTCCGATTCGAGAATTATTTTCTTGAGCAGATCATTGATTGTTCTGCTGCGTACGCTGCTGGGGAGTGCTTCGTACCATTTGGCGATTTCAGGATCGGCGTAAAACGTGATGGCTCGCTTGTCGGTCGGAATTTTCCTTCCCTCCGTATCGACAAGTGTATGCACGTATTAACACAGTGTCAACACCAGCAGTTTGAGGACTTTCGGGAGGAAACCCTGCGAAGGCTGACCAGGCTTGGAATTCAAAACAAGACTTGACAGAATGTAGACGACCGGTCTAATATCAAAGCATCGAAGTCAAAAGCCCACCCACCTTTTCTGGTCACTTCCATCCTCCAGCCGCACTGAAAAAGTAGTATTAGGTCAAAAGCGAGAGTAGACCAGTCCAATATTTAGGAGTTACACATCATGTCTACAGCCAGCGATTGCCCTTCATACATACTTGCCGGAAATGCTGAAGTTGCGCCAGAAATTCTCGACCAACTTTCAAAATCAATTTTCGAATCAGTTCGCCGCCGAGTCGCCGAGAATTCTCACAACGCATTGCCAATTGCAATCCGACTATTGAAAGACAAATCAATAGAAGTCCGGATTGCACTAACAGACAATAAAGAGCTGCTTCCATTTATCGCACTAGATCTCGCTCACGACGAGAGCAGTGACGTCCGCTTTGCCCTTGCTGAAAACTACAACACACCAAATACGGTGCTTGAACTGCTCACGCAGGACGAAAATCCTTATGTTGCATCGCGGGCACTGCGAACATTGGAACGCACATTTTCAAACTATTCGTACACTGAATCGCTGGCAGCATAAGTATTGCGGCGCTGAAAGAACGAAAAAACGGTAACTAAAGATCCAAGGAGAATCAAAATGAGCACTATCGAAAAAGACCTCGAGAAAAAAGAAGAAGATGTAAGTGGCGGAACTTGTGGAATCGAGAAAAAACCGCACGCTTCAACCGAAACAAGCAAAGTTGTTGAAGGTAAAAATCTAGAAGAGGGAGAAAAGAAAGCAAAATCTGGCGGCTGCGGCTGCTAAATAGAAATTCAATTGCTTGGTCACGTCCCACCAACGTGGCTAGATCCCTGATACGTTTAGCCTTTACCGACCGAGCAACTGAACGAAACGACAGCGACCTGGAAAACCAGGCCGCTGTTTGTTTTTGGAAACTCGTATAAGGTGAGGTGAGAATGGGAATATCACAAACAACAAATACCTGGCGGAGCAATAATTCGTGAGTCAGATTGACGACCTTAACGAAAAATCTAATGACTCAACCAGCTTTAGACAATGCCATCACAGTGATCTCAGCAGGGTTCAGAAGCTAGTGCTTCAACTTTACGAGACAGACCCAGGTGAATACCCCGTACGTCCAGAAATTGAGAAAACCTTTTCAGAATTTGATTCTCATCCTGAGAAGGGAAAAATCATAGTTTTCGAACGAGACGGTGAAATAGTCGGCTACGCAATTCTAGTCTTCTTTTGGAGCAACGAATTCGGCGGAGACATCATTGAGATAGACGAGATTCTCATTGAAAGAAAATATCGAAGACTCGGCATTGGCAAAAAGTTCTTCTCATGGTTGGACAACGAATATTCAAAATGCTGCGGCTATGCATTGCAGACAACGGAGCACAATGAGTCCGCCATAGCGCTCTATAAGAGTATTGGTTTCAGAGCTTCTCGAAATGAGTACTTCATCAAATTGAAGAACAGTTAACCCTGTCAGGCATACTCAAATTCTCAGTGTTTTCCATAGCGAAGAGTATTTGAAGAAGTGATAACCTCAGAATAGGTCGTAAAGAAAAAGGCGCGAAATCATCACTTCGAAAGCAAACTGCGCAAACATAACAGTGGCATTATTGATTGCAATAATGCCGGGCCTAGCATCACTCTCATCAATTCAAGAAGTTATGGCAAAACCTTTGCGACAGTCAGTAATCATATCTGGAGAAAAACCGGCGCGCCCGTCTTACGGCGAAAGTATTTCGCAATCGACCATCATTGTGTTGGGCGACTACGCAAATACTGGAAAAATCAAAGTTAGTGAAGTGCTCTCAGGCGACCCAAGCTGGACAAACAAAACTCTCACACTTCGCAGCCCACTTGTTATGGGTTGCCGCTTGCAGCCGGTTCCGTCTTTTAAAAATGGTGCCTTTATCTACCGCCCGCCTCAATCCAAAGGTGGACGTTGGGGAATAACTAATGAAGAATACTGGGAGGCATTCGACCTTCCAGATCAAATCAGTTTTGTAAAATACCTCGTACCAATTTACAAGAAGCAATCCGAACAGCAAAGATTGCAAGCTTTGAGCGAGCTGTTTATTGAACAAAACATTCCAAAAGCAGGTGAGTTTGATGGCGATCCTCACTCGACATTCAAAAAAGAATTTCTGTGGGCAATCACTAAAATGCGCAAGCCCGAAAATTTCGAAATTGTGCAAAAACTTTATGGACGGAAAGACCTCAGTTCTACGGACAAACTGAGTTTGCAAGACTGGATTGGAAACACCTTAGACCCGCGCGCAAACTCGCTTCTAATCGAAGCGTTAAATTCAAAAGATCGCTTTGTTGTTAGTGATGCGGTTACCAAACTGACGTCATATTACCGAAATGATAAGACCGATGCAGCTTTGCT
>JACMKL010000115.1 GCA_014380105.1 Candidatus Melainabacteria bacterium | reverse complement strand
GGATGCTGAAGAATTCGTGACACGGCGCTTTCCACATAAGAAAGTCAAAAGAATAGGGCATGGTTTAAGCCTGTCCACTATCGAGGGTTTTCTGCGCGGCTTGAGAACTGTTTTCCAACCTGGCAAAGCGAAAGGCGTGAGCACTCGTTACCATTTCTACTTCACAGGCGCAGAAACTCGCCAGGCTACAGTATTGATCGATAAAGAGCGCGTCAAAATTATTGACAGTATCGAAGGCGAAGCCGATCTTAAAATAACTGCTGATAGCCAGACGTGGCTTAAATTTTTGGTCAACAAACAGACACTGCCGATGGCACTGATCACTCGCAAAATTCGCTTAACCGGACCACCAAAACTCCTGATTCAGTTTGGTAAATGCTTCGTTTGAGATGTCTTATCTGCGACAAACAGCCGGTTGAAGAGGAGCGCTGGCGACGATGATAGGAGCTTGTTTAATTTGCTTTGCGAAGTCCAGCGATTAAAACACTGACCAAAATACGCGAACGCTTTTCCAATTCGTCCTTCGTAACGCGTCCCATATTTTCACTAAAATTGTCGAGATAAGGCGGGTAGAGAGGCGATGTGCCCATTAAAAGAGCCAGTGCCATTTCTTCTGTGGCATGCTTCGAATCAATCTCACCGGCTTCAGCAGCTCGCTCTAATAGACTTGTCACTAATTTGCGCTTGCGCACAAAATACTCAGCAAAGCGTGTTTTTGCTTGCGCCGACGTATGAAGAAGCGCTTCAGGAGTGTGTATGTCCTTGGTCGCATATTCAAATACCATGAGCACAGATGTTTCAAAAATATCCTGAAGAATGAGTAATGGCGAGCGCGACGTATGCAACGCCAATTCATTTGTCGCAGCAGAAATTCTCTGAACATAACCTTCGAGAATTCGCATCAGAATGTCTTCTTTGGCGCGGAAGTCGAGATAAACCGAGCCCTTGCCAATACTTAAATGCTTGGCAATGTCCTCAATACTGGTGCGCTCATACCCATAGCGCGAAAAGAGCTCTCTAGCCGCTTCCACGATCAGTTCTGCACGATTTGGTAGTGATTTTGTGCGAGCCATGCCAACCTCAGACCTTATTCTTGACCAACTTGCAAGTCTAGTCAAGAATCCGACAATTCAGATTTGCTCGGGTTTTTCTCTTTTGATGCTCTTCGCGATGAAATCAGAGCGAAAGCGAATGCAAAAAAGTGATCAATCTACAAAGCGATATTTGACGAGTGCGGCGATCGCAGCAAAACCATCACGCCATGTGATTTTCTTGCCTTCCGAATAATCGCGACCGTAATAGGAAATAGGCATTTCATAGAAGCGAACGTTTTGCTTGAGAATCTTTGCTGTAATCTCTGGTTCAAAATCAAAACGATTTGAGCGAATTTGAATATTTTTGAAATACTCAGCTTTGAAGACTTTGTAGCAAGTTTCCATATCCGTAAGCGTGCTGTCATAAAGGATGTTGGTCAACATACTAAGAAACTTATTGCCCATCAAATGTGTAAATTTAAAGGCGCGGGCGGGCTTACTGCCAGTCAAACGCGAACCGTACACAACATCGGCTTTGCCTTCCAAAATCGGCTTGAGCAGCTCGTTGTACTCACGCGGATCATATTCCAAGTCTGCATCTTGAATCATGATGATATCGCCAGTAGCGTTCTGCTGTGCAGTTCTGAGCGCCGCACCTTTTCCCATATTCTTGTCGTGAAAATAAATCTTCGCGTTGTACACTCGCGCATCCAGTGAAGACAAAATTTCTCTCGTGCCATCAGTCGAGCCATCATCGACAATAATTAGCTCTTTTGTCAGACCTTGCGACTCCGCAGCCATGACAGCGTCAAGAACTTGAATTAGAGTTTTTGTCTCGTTGAAAACAGGTATTAGAATCGAAAGTGTTTTCACTTCAGAGCTTTCCATGTTGCTAGAGTAGCCAGTTGTCGCGAACGCCCGAAAGCTGTCTGCAAAGCATGTCAGCTTAGCACCCTTCCCACTCTTTGGACCCTTGCCGACGTTGATTCAACGGATTAACTACGCTAAGCTCTGAATTATTCTCACGGTTGCACACCGTTGTAAGTAGGAAAATTTTGACAACCGAAAAGTCCGCGGACGCGGAAAGACGCGCATTAATCGACGTTGTAGAAAAAATCGTCGCAACCCTCTTTGCCGCCACAGGCGTGGGTGTGCTTCTCTTCTTTGTGTTTCTTTCCATGAACTTCATCGGGAAGATCAGTGACCTTCCGGAATATTACGCGCCAGCAAAAATGGTATTGGATGGACATGGCGCCGAAGCCTACACCCTGACCGGCATCGGAGACGCACAGCACAAGTTGTTTTCGGACATGAATGGCAGAGTTGTTGCGCTTTTTGTACCCCCCCAGGGACTAGCGCTGATAACTCCAATTGGATTTGTGCCTAAAGACATCATTCACTATGTGTGGAAAGGAATGCTTCTCGGCTCACTAATTGGAGCTTTCGTACTGCTACAGAAAACCTTTTCGTTGGGCTATAAACAAACTTGCTATCTGGTTGCAGGAGTTACACTCTCTGCCGCATGTTTTGAAGCACTTCGCATTGACCAAATGGCGCCATTCCTTCTGCTTTCGTATGTTGCATCCATCTACTGCTTGCAGCGAAAGCGCGATATTCCAGCTGGGGTGTGGCTAGTTCTGATGGTTTTAAAGCCACAGCAATTCTTGCCTTTTCTGGCTTTTTTAGCAGGTACTAAGCGCTGGAAAACACTTGCAGTTTGCGGAGCAGGGTTTTTGGTGTTGACCGTAATTGCCTTTGCGCTGATCGGTCAAACTGGCATGCAAAATTATTCTGCACTGGTCAGCTCTCCAGACAGCGTTAAATACATGCAGCCAGAGCTAACACCCACGCTCAGAGGGCAACTACTGCGCATTATCCCGAGCGCAGCCAGCACCATATTCAGTGCCACCTCTGCTGTCTATCTATTAGTTATTGCAATCGCTTTTGCACTTGGGCGAAGATTTGCGAATCATGAAAAGAGCATATTGCTCGGCGTATTAACAGTAATGCCGCTGGCACTCGTTTTATCGATGCACTGCCACAACTATGACTTGCTCTTGATCACTCCGACTATTTTGCTGCTTTTTTCAGACAAAGTGATCGCGTTTAACTCGGGATGGAAACTTGCCACAATTTATGCAGGCAGCATATTCCTACTTCCCGTTGCTCTAAACGTTCACAACGACTATCTAATGAAGGGTGGAGTGCTCAATCCTTACTTCTTCTTGCTTTTAATTTTTGGAGTGGCGATGATTATTTATGTTCTGCGAAACTTCAAAAAACCGCTCACAGAAACTCAACAATCCTGACGACAGAACGAAGCCGTGTAGCTCGACAACAAAGTTCTTGGCACCAGATACAACACCACAAAAGATTTCTTCAGTTCAACAAATCACAAACGAAAACGGTTTTCAAAACAGCCGCAAAGCAAGCAAAGATAATAGTTTTGGGCTTAAAACTTGCAAGATGTCGTGAAATCTGCGAGCATGAAAACTGGAGGTGAAAGACGCAGTCATGAAAACGAAAGCCATTTGCATCTTACTGTTTGCGTTTCTTTTTTGCGTTCGCGTCAATGCACACGCTTGCATCTGCCCATCTGAATTCACCCAAAATACAACAGTTACCGAACAAAATTTCGAGCTGAGTTTCGACCAATGTCAGGACTGCGGTCATACGCAAAACTGCTGCGTTGAACAGCAAGATTCCGAAATTAGCTCCGACAACACTGCTACTTGGAAATTTTTCGAAATCAGTGTTGTAGACAAACAGCCACTATTCGCAAGTGTTGTCCTCATTCCGACGCCTTCACCATTTTCCGTTTTTGCAAATAAATCTCCTCCAAATTTACCGCCCAACACGCTCGTTTCACTCCATCAAAGACTCTTGATCTAAAACTACAAATCGCAAAATCGCGTCTGCATTGGCTTTCGCGAAATCGGTTTGAGTTTGAGAATCAGGAGTTCGGTAATGGCAGCCCAGGATGACATAGAAGTTCCGCGCAGAACATCAGATACAGTCAATCAAAAACGTGGATGGTTGATTGCAACATTTGCAGTGTCGGTAGTTGTCACTCTGTGCGTGGCGCTATGGACAAACATCGGACACAAAACGGATCAAGAAGAGAAAACGATAACCACTAAAACGACTGAAAATGCCAATGTCGTGGAGATGAATAAAGAAGAAGGGGCGATCCAAATCGTCACGACTTCTGCGGGAGCACCGTTCTCGAAATTTAGCGCAACTGGCACAGTTGAAGCGAATCAACAGCAGATGCAGCAAATTACCGCCCTTGCAACAGGTCGCGTCGAATCTGTCAATGTGGCGTTAGGAGATTCCGTGCGCCCGGGCATGCTGCTTATTACTATCGACAGCCCGGAAGTGGCTGAGATGCACGGCAAATTGCATGAGGCTGAAACCCGACTGCGCTTGGCGAAAGAAACCCTCAATCGCGTCAAACAGTCGGCTAGCCGTGTACTTATTCTGAAGGCGAAGGCTTCTTTAGATGAAGCCAATTATACACTCAGCCGCACTAAGCAATTAGTGACGGAAGGTTTGGTGGCACGCAAAGATTTAGTCTCAGCCGAATCAGATCAAGTCCGAGCACTAGCTGAGTACAATTACCAGAAAGACATTACGCTCAATAAAGAAGTGTCCGAAGCAACTGCCGCATTGAGCACCGCGCAAACAGAAGTAGAGCATCTTCGGGATGCACTAAAGGCAATTGATGCACAAATATCCAGGGCGCAGGAAAGCAAAAAACACGATATTTCCACATTGGAATTGCGCTCTCCGATTGCGGGCACAGTCATTGAGCGGGCAGTCAATCCAGGCGCTGGGGTCGAGGCAGGCAAGCCCCTTTTGACCGTCGCCAACACATCGACGTTGTGGGTTATTGCCAACGTTCCTGAGCGTGAAATGGCAAATGTGCAAATCAACTCTAAGGCGAAAGTATTGCTGGAGGGTAAAACAATCTTCGGTACAGTCAGCTTTATTGACCCACGGCTGAATGAAGATACCCGAACTTCACGTGTGCGAATTATTATAGAAAACCCTGGCAATCGCATTCAGACTGGGTCATTTGCCCAAATAGAATTCAGCCGTTCCGTAAAAACGACAAGCACCATATACGTACCAGAAGCAGCAATTCAAACTGTCGACGGCAAACAAGTGGTCTTTATTAAGGGCGAAGACGGAAAATTCACACGCCGGGAAGTCACAGCTGGACTAGAAGCGGACGGACTCATTCCGGTCGAACGCGGGCTTAAAGAAGGCGAAAAAATCGCGGCTAATGGGTCATTCGTCCTGAAATCCAAGTTGTTGCGCGATCAACTCGGTGGTGACGAATAATGATTGAAGCGCTTATCCGATTTTCAATCAAACAACGATTACTCGTCTTGATGATTGTAGTCGGGCTTGCATGCGCAGGAATCTACAATCTACAGAATTTGCCCATTGATGCGGTTCCGGACATAACCAATGTACAGGTGCAAGTACTCACTTCAGCACCATCCCTGGCACCACTTGAAGTTGAAAGACAAATCACCTTCCCGATCGAAATTTCGATGGGCGGTCTTCCGTCAGTCACGCAAGTACGGTCGACTTCTAAATTCGGTTTATCAGCCGTCACAATTGTTTTCGATGACAATGTCGACACTTATTTTGCGCGGCAACTGGTGATGGAGCGGCTTTCGCGGGTTCGCCAACAGATACCAGAGTCGCTCGGAACACCTCAAATGGGGCCGATTTCAACAGGACTGGGTGAAATTTATCAGTACGAATTAAAACCAACCGATGACGCGCAGAAAGACCCACAATATTTAAGAACCGTTCAAGATTGGATCGTCAGGCGACAACTGATGGGGGTTTCGGGGGTTGCGGAAGTTAATAGTTATGGTGGACAGAAAAAACAATATCAAGTCCGCGTTGACCCTGCAAAATTAGTTTCATTCGGACTGACATTGCACGATATCGTCTCAGCTGTCACTTCAAACAATCAAAACGTAGGCGGCGCCTACATCGAGCACGAAGGCGAACAATACATTTTAAGAGGCATTGGGCTGGCTCAGACCACAAATCAAATCGCCAATATCGTAGTGAAGTCCGGAAAAGAAGGCGTACCGGTTTTTGTGCGTGACGTTGCGGACGTCGTAACCGGCTCTGAAGTGCGGCAAGGCGCAGTGCTTTCGGACGGCAAGGGCGAGATAGTTGCTGGCATCGTCATGATGTTGAAAGGCGAAAACTCACGCACAGTCGTTGAACGCACTAAAGCTAAAGTCAAACAAATTCAGAAAACATTGCCCAAAGGCGTGGAGCTAGTATCGTTTTACGACCGTTCTACACTTGTGGACAAAACCATCAAGACTGTCGAATCTAATTTGATCGAAGGAGCAGTACTCGTCGTTTTGGTCTTGCTTTTAGTCCTCGGCAACTGGCGTGGAGCTCTACTGGTAGCAAGCGTGATCCCTCTATCCATGCTGTTTGCAGCAATATGCATGAACGTCTTTAAAGTGTCGGGCAACTTGATGAGTCTGGGCGCGCTAGATTTCGGATTGATTGTGGATGGCGCAGTTGTCGTCGTTGAAAACACGATCAGAAGGCTCGCCATCAGCCAAAAGAAAAGCTCAAAGGTCGGCAATCGTGCCACCATAATGCGAGCGTGCCTGGAAGTGGGCCGCCCAGTTGTGTTTGCGGTCTGCATAATCGCCATCGTCTACTTGCCTATTTTTAGTCTGACTGGCGTCGAAGGCAAAATGTTT
>JACMKL010000011.1 GCA_014380105.1 Candidatus Melainabacteria bacterium | reverse complement strand
GGTGGTGACGACTTCGACCATTGCGTAGTGACCTGGGTTGCTGACGAGTTCATGAATCTCGAAGGCATCGACTTGCGCAAAGACAGACAAGCATTGCAAAGACTTACTGAAGCTGCAGAAAAGGCGAAGATCGAACTTTCTTCAGTCACCGAAACCAACATCTCATTGCCGTTCATCACTGCTGATGCGACTGGTCCAAAGCACTTAGAAATCAAGTTGACCCGCGCTCGGTTTAACGAGTTGACTCGCAACTTGGTAGAGCGTTGCCGCCATCCCATGGAACAAGCTTTGCGTGATGCCAAGCTTGGTTACGAGCAACTCGACGAAGTGGTTTTGGTTGGTGGTTCAACAAGAATTCCTGCTGTCCAAGAACTCGTCAAACAAGTTTGCGGTGGCAAAGAGCCTAACCAGAGCGTTAACCCTGACGAAGTAGTTGCGGTTGGTGCGGCGATTCAAGCCGGTGTACTCGGTGGTGAAGTTAAGGGCGTAGTGCTCCTCGACGTCACTCCGTTATCACTTGGTATCGAGACGATGGGCGGTGTGTTCACTAAATTGTGCGAACGCAACACCACTATTCCGACCAGAAAAGCAGAAGTATTCTCAACAGCCGACGACAATCAAACCGCTGTAGACATCTACGTCTTCCAGGGTGAACGTCCGATGGCAAGAGACAACAAGTTGCTCGGCAACTTCCGTCTCGATGGTATTCCGCCGGCACCAAGAGGCAACCCGAAAGTTGAAGTAACATTCGACATCGATGCCAACGGCATCATGAACGTCACAGCTCGTGACCAAATGACCGGCAAAGAACAGAAAATCACCATCACCGCATCCACCAACATGTCTAAAGAAGACATCGAAAGAGCGATGCGCGATGCAGAAATGTACTCGGCCGACGACAGAAAACGCAAAGAAGAAGCCGATGTACGCAACGAAGCAGACAGCATCTGCTACGCCGTCGAAAGACAAGTACGCGACCTCGGAGATAGAGTCACCCCAGGGGAAAAGGCAAGATCAGAAATGCTGGTTGCCGACCTCAGGCAAAAACTCAAGGACGAGGCCGAACTCGAAACCATCAAGCAGATCATGAACGAATTGCGTGGTGCTCTCGTTCTCCTTCAACAAGCCGCAGGTCGTGGCGCTGAAGAAGGCGAAGAAGACTTCACCGCTCAAGGTGGTCAAGCGAATGGTGGCGCAGCTGGTGACTACCAATATGGTGGTGGCGACGGCGGCAGCGAAACTGGCTATTCCAGTCAAGCTGGCGAAGATGTTGTCGATGCTGAGTTCAGAGCATCGGAAGACTAAAAAACAGCAACGGGCTGTAGAAATATATAGGGCTCGGTACGCCGAGCCCTTTTTTTCAGCTTAAAAAGCTTTGAGCACTCAGTCCGGAACAAAAAAGTTTAAAATGGTGTCTTGACAAACATAGGGTCAAAAGGGTTTCGTGTAAGTATGAGCTTGACCTCTCGAAAACTTATTCTGCTCCTCGCGCTCGCCGTTTTTACCGGCGGGCCTGTTTTGGCTGAAACTTCTCCAGCAAATTCTTCCGCCTTCAACCTTTCAGATCTAGAAAAGGCTGAAATGCGTCTGTTTTCCAGACCTTATAAAAATGACCCGCCTGAAAAGCGTATAGAGCGTCTGGAATTGCTGGTTTTTGGAGCCACTCAGGGGGGCTCAATGGATGAGCGTTGGCAGAGTATGGCCAAATCCTTGAAAGAGCGCCAGAAAGATGATTCCGCAAATGCCACAGGCGCGGGTTCTTTGCAAACCGGTGAGAAGAAGGCAAATGGCAGCGTCTCCACTAAGCCGCCGCTTAAAGGCAATTATCCCGCTGTTGATTCAATTGAATGGCGAGTGCTGAAGAAAACTTATAAGGGAGACCCAATCAACGACAGGGTTGACAGGCTCGAAACCAAATTACTCGGTCAGGCAAATCCTGGTATGGCTCTCTTTGACCGGGTTGAGCGCTTGAAGAAAATCGCCGGCGCCACTGCTAATTCTGGACAATCAAGTGCCAGTCTGCCTCCCACGGTTCTTGGTCCGATGCCGCGTGCCATGCCGCGCTCGCAAATGCCATTCTCATTTGGCGATTCGCTAATGCCCATGCCGTTTACAGCCGAACAGCCATTTTCTAATTCTGAGGATTTCTCATCAATGAATAAATTGATGACAGAGATGTTTGGGCGAATGAGCCGTCAGATGCGCGATTTGCAGAACGTGCCGCCAGGGGTCTACGACTTCAAAATGGACCCATCCGGTCCCAATTCAGCAGTGCCTAACTACACGCCATTCAAATCGTCACCTTTCAAGCAAGGCGCCCCAAACTTTGTCCCGCCTGTTTTCAAGAGGGTGGTACCGCCTGAGCTGCCGCCTTACGCAGATCCAAACGCACTTTAGTTACTTTCTCCTTTGTCCCGCCCTGTAATAGTTTCGAGCGTTTTTTAGACTTGGGCGTGCTTGACATTAAGTGCATCTAGCTTGTTAATCGTCGAGATTCTCTAAAATAGTCAAGTGCTGTTTTGGTCTGAGGTCTCTCATTGCCGCCCGTCGTTGAAATCCAGCCTGAGTCTCCTAAAGTCGATGCTCGTAGCTTGCCACCTGCAAAGGAAAAGCCACGCAAAGGAATAATGACTCGCGTCCTCTGGTCTTTGGCATTTTTCGGCGCAATTAATGCCGGGCTCTGGACATTCATTGGCGACGGCAAGAAAAAAGCGGATGCAGATTGCTGGAATAGTGCCGCTTCAGTTGAAGAATCGATCAATAGTTTCAAAGCTTTAAAAGCAAACCCTGACGTTGTTTTGCTTGGCTCATCGCTGGTGATGTTTCCATTTTGGGCAATGGACAAAGCTAACGACAAAACCATCGGTGATATTTTTCATTACCATGGTTCAAAAGCCCTTAGTGATTCTCTAAAAAATTCCGGTGTTGCCGACCAGAAAGTCTTTAGCCTGGCTGTTTTCGGGCAGATGGCATCAGACGCATATTTGATGACCAACGAATATTTGCAAGGCGATCGCCGTCCAAAGTGCATCATATACGGTATCGCGCCACGCGATTTTTATGACCACAGCTTACCGTCACCGATGGCTACCTTCTCGTTCCAGAAAATAGTCAACCTCAATAATTTTCCTAAGTATGCCGGAATATTTCTGCCTGATTTCGAAAAGAAGGCAGACTGGATAGCCATGCACGTTTGCTACTTCTACGGAAAGAGATGGCGCATGCAACTCGAGACAGACAAAGCAATTGGCAAAGCATATAAAGCAATCGGAATAGAAGATCAGAATGCCACCAAGGGTGGTGCTGAATCCAAGAGCGCCGGATTCTTAATGGAAGGCTCTTCTGAAGAGAGATGGAACAACTCTGAACTTGAATACAAAGGTCGCTACAAGGAGATTGCGGAGAAAGACCATTCTCTTCAAACCAGCTTCCTGTCTCGCACTTTGAAAACTATGCGCGAGCGCGGCATCAAAATAGTGCTCGTCAATATGCCACTGACCCAGCGTAATTTGAATTTGTTGCCACCAGGTTTTTATCAGCAATATAGAAATGAGATTGCTGAAGCCGCAAAAATGCCTGGTGTGAAACTGGTGGACATTGGCGACAGTCCTGATTTCACTGACAATGATTACTGGGATACTACACACTTAAACCACAGCGGCGGACATAAGCTTTTGAAGCATATCGTGCCTGCAGCCAAAGAGTATCTCTAAAACTAAACCGCTTTGAAGAAAACGCGCTGACCATTATACGAACCGATTTTTCTGATCGGCTCGCGTATATAGGCTGCTTCTAATTGCCTTGCCACTGAAGCGATACCGGAAAGATCAAATATTACTTTATCGCCGTCGTTGAATGTAATTGTTGAAATACCGTTGTTTTCAACACAATGTCCGATTTCTTCGCCTGATTTGCTAAGCGCAAATTCACTGTGAGAGCCGCCCTCGACATTGTCCCGATTTTCAACGCGCGTAATTGCATTGCCATCTGCATCTTCCATAATCCAGCCAAGGGATTTATAGATGATCAGTTTGTAGTCATTTTTCATGACCAAAATTTCTTGATCAAGTGAGCGCCTGATCGTGTCACCGGTAATCAACTTTTCCGGCTGAGAGTGGCTGCTCAGGCTGCTGTCTTTAATGTCTGTTTCTCTTTTGTTGATTCTTTCGCCGCCGGCAGTTGTCGCGGATGTTTCATCAAAGCGAAAAGAAGAACTCATGCCCAGGCGCGGTAGAGAATTTGGAATTTGAAAACTTGTTTGCAGAGATTTTGAGCCCGGACGCTGCCCGTAATAAGAAGGTCCCTGCGATGGTGTATATGAAGAGCGCAAGTTTGAAAGAAACTGCTGAGACGAAAATTCGTCACCAGGAAGTTGCTCTGCATCAGCTGCATTTTCTGCGCCTGAGCTGTTTTGGTTGCCTGTGGGTTCGGTCATAAAAATTTCCAGCCTGTCGGAATCGGGCATATTTCAAATATACACCGGATCGCAAGTGCGCGTCGCTTTCGACTCGAAAGGTGAGATTATTGCTCTCTCAGGCTGACTGTGGTCACCTTGTCGTCTTTCTGAATTTTTTGCACAACATCCATACCCTTCAATACTCCGCCAAAAATTGAGTATTGATGATCGAGCCGCGGCTGCGGTTGAAGGGTGATGTAAAACTGGCAGCTTCCGGAATTTGGATTCTTTGGAAAGCGTGCCATCGCTACCACTCCAGGAGCGTTGTGACTGAGAGTGGTGGAAGTCTCTAAAGGAACCATGACGGCTTTATTGGTTTTAGGATCTGTATAAAGTCCTGAACCATTTCCATTCGGGCAACCGCCTTGAATAACAAAACCGGGCTCTACTCTATGAAAAGCAAGTCCATTGTAAAATCCTTGCTGCACAAGTTGCATAAAGTGTGCCACCGTCTTTGGTGCTTGTTTCCGAAAAAGTCGAATTACAATTGTGCCCTTTTGAGTTTCTAAAATACAGAGCGGATCAGGGCGAGTTTCTGTTGAAGCTGGCGCTCCAATAACTGGTGTGGCACCAGGCTTACCTCGTCCCATGCTCTGAAATCCGGAAGGCGGAGGTAGCGGTACACCCGCTTGCTGAGGAGAAAAAAGTGGAGCGCCAGGTGCTTGACCGCCCATCCCCGGCGCTGATGCTTCCGGTGCCGCAGGAGTTGATGTCGACGCGGCGGTCGTCGCTGCTGCCGTTTGGGGCGCGCCAGGCGCAGGCAAAGTTACGTCCGGTGGAATCATGTCTGAATTGGTCTTTTCAGCAAGCGCACCGTTTGCTCCAATCATCAGAGTGATTGCAGATAGGGTGGCAAATAAGTACCGTGAATGACGCATTAGGCTTTTCCTTTCTCACCATTTTAATCATGTCTTTCAAAAATGTGCCCGAATTATTTTTCGAAATCGCGAAAAACTCTAACATGGGGGTGCAGCGCCAGATATGAGGCGGGGATTTCGGGCGTAATTTGACCCGATAATGCTTTCTCCAGGACGTTCTTTTTGCGCTCGCCACTTGCTATCAAAATTATCGCTTTGCTCTCGAGGATAGTTTCAATCCCAATTGTAATGGCTGTTGTCGGCACTTTGTCGCTGCCCCCAAACGCCGGCGCGTTGGCTTCTTTTGTGGATTCTGTCAGAAAGTGGCAGTGCGTCCAACTTGACGCTGGTGTGCCAGGTTCGTTGAAGGCGATGTGTCCGTTGGTGCCCAAACCGAGCACGCATAAATCGAGACCACCAAGCTCGCGAATGAGGCGGTCGTAGTCATCTTGATAGATGGGGCTGTGCTTGTGACTCTGCGGCAAATTCGTATTTTTGTACAGATTTTCTTCGAGAAAATGGTGAAATGAATGCTTTTCTTCGACATTTAAATAATCGTCGAGAGCGAAGCAATGTGCTTTCGACCAGTCAAGCAGCCCTTCCTGTGAGAGGTTTGAGAGAATTTGATAGACACCGACAGGTGATTTGCCGGTGGGCATGCCAAAGAGACTATTTGGTTTGAGTTTGAGCTGCCTGGCGATTTCCTCAGCTACGTTGAGGCTCATCGCGTCGTATAAATTGGACACCAGTAATTCCTGCGCGTGCCGCCTTCACGGACTAGTTTCCCACATTGAATGGGCAAGAATTCGCTTAATGTCGTTACAATGTCAAATGGGAACGTAGAACTGGGAGCGTCACCTGGGAGTTTGTCTCAATTTTTTCACGCAAAAAACCAGCGAAGAAGACATGCATGGTTGCCGGGCTGGGCATCC
>JACMKL010000114.1 GCA_014380105.1 Candidatus Melainabacteria bacterium | reverse complement strand
CATACGCTGGCACAGCTAGGATACACCTCACTTTCACAAGTAATCGGTAGAAGCGACCTCCTAAAAACGCGCGACGATATTCAGTTTCCAAAATCAACATCGCTAGATCTTCATTCACTGGTGGCACACCCAATTCCATGTATTGAATACACACACGATCCGACCGTTTCATCTCAAGCCGACCTGGAGCAACTCAATAGCTATAAATCGATCGATGACAATTTGCTTGAGAGAGCAGAACTTCAACATGCGATTACTCATCATGGCGAATTCGCCTTCGATGGTTTGATATCAAACACCGACCGCACAATCGGAGCGCGCATCAGTGGAGAGATAGCAAAGATTCATGGCGATAACAATTTCGCAGGCAACATTCGGCTTAACTTTAATGGCTCAGCGGGCCAAAGCTTCGGCGCGTTCAATATACAGAATTTGCACCTGACACTAACTGGTGAATCAAACGATTATGTCGGTAAAAGCATGAGCGGTGGCGAAATTGTCGTCAAGCCATTCGCTGATACGAAATACAACACCTGGGAAAATGTCATCATCGGTAACACCTGCCTCTATGGTGCTACCGGCGGTGCATTGTATGTTGCCGGACAGGCCGGTGAGCGTTTTGCAATTCGCAACTCTGGTGCACTCGCAGTTGTTGAAGGCGCTGGCGATCACTGTTGCGAATACATGACCGGTGGCACTGCAATCATTCTCGGAAAAGTTGGGCGCAATTTCGCGGCAGGAATGACTGGCGGACTGGCATACGTCTACGACGAGACTAACACAGTGCCGACATTATTTAATGACGATGAAGGCAAAATACTTCAACGTCTACCGCTTAATATAGCGACTTTGGTCCTACGCCACATCGAAAAGCATTATCAATTAACCGGCAGCTTGCGAGCTCAATTCATTATCGAAAATTGGGACGAATGTAGTCAAAAATTCTGGCAGGTTGTGCCGCCCGCAGAAGCAGCAGCAATCGACACGATCCACCTTCAAGCGAATGTCAACAACATTCGGTAATCCCACCGAGTATCGCCCATAAATGACGCGGCCTCACCAACCTGTTAAGGTTACCCACACTGTGCTGTTGAGCTTATCGCTTGGCAGGCTTTAGGCGACGACTTTTCAATTCGGAGTAGCAGTGTGAAAACATACGCAAAGAAAGCCTGCACGGTGCTTCTGGCGATTGGCATTTTATTAATGCCGACGGCAGCGCAAAGTGCCAATGCTAAACAACCCAACATCGTATTCATTATGGGCGATGACATTGGTTGGTTAAACATCGGTGTTTACAACCAGGGCATCATGTCTGGCAAAACACCGCATCTCGACAAAATGGCTTCAGAAGGTATGCGCTTCACTGACTACTACGCAGAAGCAAGTTGTACAGCCGGTCGCGCCAACTTTATCACCGGAGAACTTCCAATCCGCACTGGTATGACGACAGTTGGACAAGCCGGCTCCTCGGTCGGTCTTCCGGATCAAGCCATCACGATTGCTCAAGCTCTAAAATCAGTCGGATATGCAACAGGTCAATTCGGCAAGAATCACCTCGGTGATTTGAATAGATTTCTTCCAACCGTTCATGGTTTTGACGAATTCTTCGGCTACTTGTATCACCTGGATGCCATGGAAGATCCTTCACATCGCAATTATCCACCCGCACTAAAAGCGACTGTTGGCCCGAGAAACATGGTCCACTCGTGGGCGACGGATAATGACGATCAAACAATTGAAGCGCGCTGGGGAAAAGTCGGCAAGCAAAAAATTGAAGATGCTGGCGAACTTTATCCAAAGAGAATGGAAACAGTTGATGACGAAATTCTTGCCGACTCTTTGAAGTTTATGGATAAAGCGAAGAAAGACAATAAGCCTTTCTTCTTGTATCTCAATCCAACTCGCATGCACGTCATTACGCATCTTTCAGACAAATATGAATCGTTGCGTACTGCTGAAAACGGCTGGTCGATACAAGAAGCTGGTATGGCTCAACTCGACGATATCGTCGGATCCGTTTTGAATTATTTGAAAGAAAACAATCTTGAAGAAAACACAATTGTAGTTTTCACCACAGATAACGGTGCTGAAAATTTCACATGGCCAGATGGTGGTCAAACACCATTTGCTGGCGGAAAGGGAACAGCCTTGGAAGGCGGATTCCGCGTTCCAGCGATCGTTCGTTGGCCCGGGAAAGTTCCAGCAGGCAAAGTTGAAAACGGCATCATGTCCGGCTTGGACTGGTTCCCCACATTGCTAGCAGCTGCTGGTGCACCTGGCATTAAAGAAGAATTGTTGAAAGGCAAACAAGTTGGTGACCGCACTTTCAAAGTACACCTGGATGGATACGACCAAACCGATATGATCACCGGCAAAGGTAAATCAAACAGGAAAGAGATCTACTATTTCACCGAAGGCACACTTGGTGCGGTGCGAATCAACGACTACAAGTATCGCTTCACAAATCAACCAAATGGTTGGCTAGGAGCGACCGACAAAGTGGATTGGCCAATCCTGACCAATTTGCGTTTAGACCCGTTTGAGCGCACCGGAATGTCTGATGGCAGAGGCGGATCAATAAACTTCTACAGCTGGTTCGCAGACCAATTCTGGCGCTTTGTATTCGTACAACAAGAAGTAGCAAAAACAGCAGAAACCTTCGTTGAATTCCCACCGATGCAAAAAGGTGCAAGTTTCAACATGGCTGCAGTCAAAGAAATGATCATGGAAAAGACTGGCTCTCCGCGGAAATAGTTTTCTCAATTGTTCATTTCGATGAAACATAAAACAGATAATCTGATAGCACTCTCCTTGCTGGTTGTACTCGCAACAGGCTTGGAGAGTGCTTCTTCGGAGGTTGACAAATCGTCGACCTTTCTCCCGACAATAATTTCAAAGAAAGCAATTCCATCCAAAAATCAGCCTGGTATGGCTTGGATTCCCGGCGGTGAATTCTCGATGGGCAATAACGACCCCACAAATATTGCAGTTTGTGGTGGTCATGAGCACATGCCTGACGCACGTCCAATTCATCGAGTGTCAATTAACGGATTTTGGATGGACAAAACGGAAGTGACTAACGAACAATTTGAGAAGTTCGTAAAAGCTACAGGCTTTGTCACTTTCGCAGAAATTGCACCAACAAAAGAAGAATTTCCAACGGCACCGGCAGCGAATCTGGTTGCTGGTTCAACAGTCTTCACGCCCACACCACATCCGGTGCCACTCAATAATATGTATGAATGGTGGAGATATCAGCGCGGTGCTGATTGGCGCCATCCGGAAGGTCCCAAGAGTAATTTAAACGGACGTGAGAAATATCCGGTCGTGCAAGTAGCCTACACCGACGCAGTTGCATACGCAAAATGGGCTGGCAAGCGTCTTCCGACAGAAGCAGAGTGGGAATTCGCCGCTCGCGGAGGATTAAGCGGCAACATCTATCCATGGGGCAATGACTTAAAACCAGCCGACAAATGGATGGCGAATATTTACCAGGGCAATTTTCCAGTCAAAGATGCAGGCAAAGACGGTTATGTCGGTATTGCACCAGTCGGTAAATATCCGCCTAACAAATATGGACTCTATGACGTTGCAGGAAATGTTTGGGAGTGGTGCAGCGATTGGTATCGCGCTGACTATTACAGGCAGCTGACGATGCAAGACAAAAATGTCAGTGTAAATCCTACGGGTCCGACAACTTCATGGGACCCGGCAGAGCCACGAGTGAAAAAACGCGTCCACCGAGGCGGGTCGTTCCTCTGCACTGACGAATATTGCACGCTCTACATGGTTGGCACGCGAGGGAAAGGCGAAGTCAGCACAGCCGCTAATCATCTTGGATCTCGTTTCGTCAAAGACGCCAAGTAAATCATTCTTATCATGCTGCCACCGCAGGTGATGTGCAATATT
>JACMKL010000113.1 GCA_014380105.1 Candidatus Melainabacteria bacterium | reverse complement strand
GCGATTGCCTGGCATGGTTATGTCGGCGATGCCTGGCGGATGACTCAGGTACACGACGCCTATCCGGAAGTCGACAATTACTGGACCGAAGGTGGTCCGGACGTGACAAACGCCGACTACACCACCGACTGGGTGAAGTGGGGCAAAACGTTCACGGGCAACATGCGCAACTGGTGCCGCGGTATCACCGCCTGGAACCTTGCGCTCGACCAGGAAGGCAAGCCGAATATCGGTCCTTTCCCGTGTGGTGGGCTGGTCACGATTCACTCCGAGACGAAGGAAATTACTCCGAGCGGACAATATTTCGCAATCGGACACTTCTCGAAGCACGTCAAGCGCGATGCCTATCGCGTTGGCTCGGAAGGCGAGATCGCTGACCTGGTGCACGTTGCCTTCGAAAATCCGAACGGCGATAAAATCTTGGTTGTCACCAATGGTGGTGCTGCCCGCACAATTTCGATTCGGATTGGCGATCGCATCTGCGACACCAAGCTCGATGGTGACTCGGTAACGACGCTGCGGTTTCAGTAATCTGAAAATCGCCGCCTCTTTCTGAACTGAAAAATTCGACGGTTGTCTCACGACAGCTTAAAGTCACATAGGGACTGGAGAGCGGAAAAACCCCTCTAGTCTCCAACAGGATATGGCTTATGCCAAATGCCCTGACTGGACTGCCATGGAAGCGTTTGTGGAGAATCGGAAAACCCTTCTGGGTCTCTGATAAGCGCAACCCTGGCTTGCTTCTTCTCCTCGGTGTTCTTGCACTTCTCTCTGCCAACGCTGGCGTGATGGTTTTCATCAACAAGACCGCAGGTCAGTTTATGACTGCCATCGAACAGCGTGATGTCCCCAATTTCTATCACTATCTGATGATCTACGCGATAGCGCTGGTGGTGGCAACTCCGCTGCAGGTATTCTACGGATACATGCGCACGAGACTTGCGCTACTGTGGCGAAATTGGCTCTCTGCCAGCCTCTTTGCTGGCTACTTCAATAATCTCGCCTACTACAAATTGCTGCGCAACCAAGAAGTCGACAATCCCGATCAGCGTATGTCTCAGGATGTGGACGGCTTCTGTAACCAGTCGGTCGGTCTCTTCATCTCGATTTTGGACTCGGCGGTCAACGTGATAATGTTCGTTGGCGTGCTCTGGGCAATCAGTCCACTGCTCACCTGGACTGTGATTGGCTACTCGGCTCTCGGGTCCGTGGCGGTCATTCTGATAGGTAAGTCGCTCGTGTCGCTGCAGTTTCAGGCGATGAAGCGCGAAGCTGATTTGCGCTTTGGTCTTGCTGAAGCACGTCGTGAAGCGGAAGCGATTGCCTTTTATCGCGGCGAACAAATTGCCGAAGATCAGGCCAAAACTCGCCTGCAGAGCATCATCGATACGCTTGTTTCGATGGCTGGTGTGCACCGAAACATAATGCTGTTCGTTACCACCTACAATCTGCTAGTGCCCTTAATTCCTGCCGCGATTATCGCGCCTCTGTATTTCCGTGGCGAAGTGCCGTTTGGAAACATTACTCAGGCGACGATGGCTTTCACGGTAGTTTTTAACGGCGCGACTCTTCTGATCGGTCAGTTTGGTGGCATCACTGCTTACACCGCTGTCATCAACCGTCTCGGCACCTTTGTCGAAGTGTTGGATGATGCTGGGGTGGAACACCTTCCGCCTGGCGAGCACATCGAAATTTCCGAAGGCACCACTATTGCCTTCAAAAAAGTGACGGTGAAAACTCCGGATCTGGCAAGAACTTTAGTGCGCGATTTGAGCATTAACGTTCCTGTCGGAAAAGGTCTGTTTATCACAGGTCCCGATGGAACCGGTAAGACTGCAATTCTGCGCACCATTGCAGGTATGTGGAATGCCGGCTCTGGAATTCTCACCCGCCCACCGTCCGCGCATCTGATGTTTCTCACGCAGAATCCGTATCTGCCGCCGACCACATTGCGCGAAGCAATTTGCTATCCGGGCAATGACCTCTGCCCTGATGACGAGGACGTCTTCAAACTCTTGCGCCTGGTCAATTTAGGTGACGTTCCGGCGCGCGCTGGTGGTCTCGATGTCGTACAAAATTGGCGCGATTTCCTTTCTCTCAGCGAACAACAGCGCCTCAGCATCGCGCGCATCATTCAGAATAAGCCCAAATATGCCATCATCGACGAGGCGACATCCGCTCTCGAGGTTGAGGCAGAAAGGCTTTTCTACACGCTTTTGAGCGGTATGGGCGCAACGATTGTCACCGCCGGTAATGGTCCTGCACTCGCGCAGTATCATTCGCAAGTTCTCGAACTGACAGGCGATGGTGCCTGGCGCAGTTATCCCGCAACTCAATTTAAAGCACGATAGGAGACGACCACATGTTTCATCGATTCATGAGCTATCTCCAGGAAATCGTGATCAGAGCTATGCGCCACTACAACCGTTTCGATTTCCCAAGCGACTTCGCTTGGGGAACCGGAACCTCCGCCTATCAAGTCGAAGGAGCATGGGACAAGGACGGCAAAGGCGAATCAATTTGGGATCGTTTTAGCCACACTCCGGGCAAAGTCAAAGATGGCGACACCGGCGACTTTGCTTGCGACCATTACTATCGTTATCCCGACGATTTGTTGCTTGCCAAAAAGCTGAACCTGAACAGCTATCGTTTCTCGATCAGCTGGCCTCGCGTCCAGCCGGACGGTCGCGGTGAGTTCAATCCCAAGGGATTGGATTTTTACGACCGCGTCATCGATGAGTGTTTAAAAAATGGCATCACGCCATTTGTGACGCTCTACCATTGGGACTTGCCACAAGCTCTCGAGGATATCGGAGGCTGGGGAAACCGCGATGTCTGCAAGTACTTTGCAGTCTACGCGGCTAAGTGCGTCGAACGCTATGGCGATCGCGTCAAGTTCTGGACGACTTTCAACGAGCCGTGGTGCACGTCTTTTCTCGGCTACGAGAATGGCTACCACGCGCCCGGGAAGAAGGACGTCCAACTTGCCGCCCGGGTCGCGCACAATTTGCTCCTCGCTCATGGCATGGCCGCGATTGCAATGCGCACGGCAGCAGCAAAGCCGATTGACGTCGGCATCGTACTCAACTTGTCGATCACCGAACCCATGAATGCCGGCGACGCGAACGACTGCAACCTTGCGGAAACCGCCTGGCGACGAGAGTGTGGTGCCTACCTCGACCCGTTGTTCCGTGGAACTTACCCAGCGGATCATGCAGCCAAGATTGGCGACTTGCATGATGACGATTTGAAGGTGATTAACCAGAAGCTCGACTTCCTGGGCATCAACTTCTACTCGCGCAACTTGGTCTCGAAGAGTGAGATCAAACATCCGCTTCCTAATTCCTCCTATACGGACATGGGTTGGGAAGTCACTCCGTGGTCGCTGCGTACGCTTCTAACGCGTATCTACAACGAGTACGACAAGCCCAAACTGTACGTGACGGAAAACGGTGCGTCCTACGACGACACTGTCGACGCCGACGGTCGCATTGTCGACACCAAGCGTCTCGACTACATCCGTGCGCATGTGAAGGAAGTGGCTCTCACGATCAAGAGTGGCGTGCCTATCCACGGCTACTTCGCCTGGTCTCTCATGGATAATTTCGAGTGGGCGGAAGGATATTCCCGCCGGTTTGGAATTGTCCATGTCGACTTCGCGACGCAAAAAAGAACAGTAAAAGATTCAGGCAGGTGGTTTGCAGAAACAGCAAATCGCAATCGAGTCTGCCTGAACTAAACAACCACACTTAGCGGTCTGAGCAATCCAGCTCAGACCGCCCTTTTCCAGCCAGTTGCCTTTATACACCGCTCTATGCTGCTGTATAGTTATCGTCCGAAAAATCTGTGAATTTCACACTTTTGCTGGAAAGTGGCTGCTGCTCTGGCTTTTGCGTTGCGCCGTTTGACGTAGTACGCGCGACGTGTCATGATGTGTGAATGATCAAGAGTTACAGAGATAAGAACTCAGAGTCTTTGGCAAACAATAGGTGAAGAAGAAAACTCGAGATACTTAAAGCTGCAAATAGTTTGTCGGATTTGGCAGCTGTGCCGGGCAATAGGCTAGAGGCATTGCGTGGAGATCGCGAAGGACAATACAGTATTCGAATAAATGATCAGTACAGAATTTGTTTTGCACTGGAAGGGGAAGACCTTTGCAATGTCGAAATCACCGACTATCACTAGCTCAAAGCATGGCGAAAAATTGCCTCCTGTTTCGCCGGGAGAAATTTTGCGATGTGAATTTCTAGAGCCACTGAATTTAAGTGCGACGAAATTAGCAAGTTACATGGGTGTGCCTGCAACCCGTGTGACAGCTATTTTAAGCGACAAAGAAAGACGAACTATAACAGCAGATACAGCGCTTAGACTATCGTTGGTCTTCAAGACATCACCAGAATTTTGGTTGAATTTGCAATCGAATTATGACGTTGCACAACTAGACTACACCGGCGAAAAGGAGAAAATTTGCAAGGAAGTAAGGGCATTTGCAAAGGCGTAAACTAGTGGCGTGAATTGCTTACTTCAAAAGATGCTCCATGCGCGGCACAAGTGTCATTCATTTGAAGCGCGACTTGCGCTTTCAAGTCGTTGACGAACGTGATAACGAACATAGAACCAAATCCGCTGACAAACGAAGCAATAGTGCAAATAGTGCTCACATGAACAAGGTTGATCTTTCGGTTTAGTTTCACTCAAGTGCCCTCGTTACGAGTTTATTCCAACACAATCTTGAAAGCTTATTTTGGTCCGTAATTCACCGAATCAGCAGGAAGTATCCCGGCCCAGTTTTCGCACTCCATTTTTTGCTGCACTTGCTCAATCAATGGGTTCCAAAATGCACCCCAGCCTTGGATGATGCCTATGCTTATTAATCCACCGCAGAATGCAAACGTGCAGCAATAGATGCCCAGTTGAACGAGATTTATTTTCGCTTTCTGATTCATCTTTCCATCTTACTGCACCGGCAAAAAGCAGAAAAGCCCTCGAAAGAGGGCTTTTCCATCACACCGGACCGTGGAAAGTTTTTTTGTTGTACTTCAGCTTCGGTACTCGGACTATCTCTTTTTGTTAGCGTCATACAGCACTTTGGAGCCAATCATTACGCCTTTGATTCGGTCGATTTGTCCGTTGCCGTCGGTGTCTTCGCCACCTGTGAAACTGAGTGTTGGCAAATGGAGTTCTGCCGCTTTTTGAGTCGCTGCTTTCAGGGCATCTTCTCTCTCTCTAACATTTACGTCCTGGCTGTTGATGTAATCAGCAAACTTTTCGGCTGCTATTTTGTCAGCCCCAGTCATTTGATTCCACATTCCGTCCATGCCGTTGACTTTGGTTTGGACGAATTGTTCGCTTGCTGCATCTAATGCCATGATGTTAGTCCTCGGTTAGTTGGTGTGTGAGGCGCTGCGCCTTCGATGCATTTAGAATACGCATAGACCGGTACACGCCCGGGTCAAGAAACGGACAGTTTTGGGTCATTGCATTAATGCGATCTGAATTTGGAAAAAATAGGAATAAGTCCCCTTTCGAGGACCTGTTCCTGCACCAACTACCGAGTAAATCTGTTTTTGGTTAAATCTGCTCCGTTTTACTGCGCTACTTTTTGATTACAAACGTCGAGTAGTGACCGTTTCTATGAATATGTAAATAGTCACCATTCATATCGCGGGCATTTTCATTGCGATCTTGGAACTCAACTCGTAGCGGACGGTGATTAGCCTGTGTTGCGTCACCTAGACGATAGATCAAGTTGCGAAACTCTACTTCACTCATTTTTTGTGCTGCTGTGTTCAGAAAACCTGCCAATTTTTTCTCGCCGTCTTCGGAATCGTTTTTCAGATATTGGTCGCCTTCTTTAATGAGTTGTCTCATGCTACGGTCGGCACCAGGCTTTTGATGGGGCACTTCATACATGGTTTCGTTGCCAACCTTAATGCCATAGAATTTGTCAGCCACACCGTCATCATCCGTGTCGATTGGATCAATTAGTTTTAGGTTTGGCAGATGTTCTGCGGCGGATTTTTGAATTGATTCCATAGCGTGCTGACGCTCTTGAGTTGAGAACCCGCTGTTCATAACAAATTCAGTCAGATTCTTTGCACAATCCTTGTCGCCCCAAGTGATGAAGTCAGACATCTTTGTGACTTGCTTCTCTACTGCTGTATCGATGTAGGCATCGCCGTGTTCGCCCATGATTGTTGACCTCGATTGTGGAGTTAAAAGCTGGAAGTTATCTCTTGTAGAGAACTTTGTTGTTGACGCTAACGCCCTTTATCAGGTCGATTTGTCCGTTGCCATCGGTATCTACTCCGCCGATGAATTCTAGTTTTGGCAGATGGATATCGGCGGCTTTTTGACTTGCTGCTCTTAGCGCATCTTCTCTTTCTTTGACGTTGAGGTCGGTGCTGTTTATGTAGTCAGTGAATTTCTCTGCGGCGACTTTATCGGCGCCGGTCATTTGATTCCAGATTCCGTCCATACCATTGATTTTGGTTTCTACGAAGTGATCGGCTGCTGCATCTAGTGACATGGTGTAATCCTCGGTCGTTGGTGTAGTTGGTGTTTTGGAGGCGCTGCGCCTTCGATGCATTCAGAATACGGACGCAGCGGTACATCACCGGGTCAAGGATCGGGCGAATTTGGGTCATTGGATAAACTCTAACTCAAGCCTTGTAGAGGCTACTTCTCAAGCAACAGCCTGTGCACAAGCTCAATTGCTTCTGGAATCTCGGCTTCATAGCCTTCGCGCAGTTTTTGCAGATGAGGTTTTTGCTGTGCTTGGTCAATTAAAGACAACTCAATCATTGTGTCTTTGGTCCCAGGCGTAATTTCGATTGATCCCCATTCATTGAATACGGAATTGACGAACTCTTTGGCTTGAGCGGGAGTCAGACCGGCTGCTTCGTCAGCTTTGATCGGACGTTCTGTCTTGATCGTTTCGCGGAAAAGATATGGCTCTGATTTTCGAGTCAGGCTGTTTCTTAAGTGTTGTTCTAAAGGACCAGGCTTGTTTGCTTCGATATGACCGACGCGCCCGCCGTTTCTGATTTCACTCTGATCACGCATCAGATAGTCGTTGAATTCTTGTACTGTTCGTCCGGCTTTTTTAAGTCTTGCTATTAATTGACTCTCGGGTGCGAGCGGCTGAAGTGCTTCAACGGATTTTTTGTGTGCCTCGCGTGCCGCAGCAAGTTCCGCGTTTAGGTCTTGAAACTCTTGCCACGTCTCAGCTTTCTGACGTTTTACCTGAATCTTTTCAATGTCAGATTCGCGTGTCTTTATTTCTGCTCGAATTTTTGCAACATCAGCCTCAACCTTTTCCGCGCGTGCCTTGTTGAGGGGTAGCATTTCTATTCTGGCAGTGTCGAGAATATCGCCCATCAATCCGAGGTTAAGAAGCTGACCATCAGTAGTTTTAAAGCGTAACTCCGCTAATTCCGGATTGACGTTATTGTGCTTAATTGAGACTGCTGTTTCGCCCTGCTCTGGAATTTTCGGTTGGCGCTTGGAAATGAAATATTCAATAACCGAGTCGCGTGCAACATCAGTCGCGCTGCGCACAACAGTTCTGTTCGTGCTTCCGCCGACAGCCCATTCAAGAAATTCTTGCGACGTATCGTTAAGTTTGCGCGAGTATTGATCAATTGCGTCCTTGTCTCCGCGCTTTGCCGGGTCCGCCGCTAGCTTGTTAAGGTCGCCGATGAATCTGCGCAATTGTGGAAGTTGATCTCCAGGTGCACCAGCTTTAATATTCGGGAGAGTAATATCTCGCATGTTTAAAATAGGCTTGGCGCCACCGTCTTCACCGGTTGCACGCATTAGAACATCGCGAACTTCACGCGGAAATGAGTCAGGCATTTCTTCGCCGCGACCATCGGATCTAAACCATGATTTCTTGATTTCGATGATGCCGTCCTGCCTTATGGTAGGAGGAGTTTTGGGCTGCTCAGTGCAGTCCAAGAGATAAATTTCTCCAGTTTTTTCGTTGAAGATAATGATGTCGCCACCGACCATATCCATTAGAGAGTTTTTCTCAGTAACAGCTGTTTTCCAGCCTTTAGCAGCCAAGCCTGTCTCATTTAACTGCTGGCGAACTATGTCATTGATGGAACTTTCTTCGCCACTATTTGATGTGCGCTGACGCATATTTTCCAGGTTGTCTTGCATTCTTTCATACGGATCGCCAAGCCGGATTGGCTCGCGTTCACCTTCTCGAGCTTGCTGTTTTTCCGAAGCAACGTTGATACGGTCTTTGCCTGCGCGCAGGTGCACAGTATCACCTTCTACAACCGCTTTCGGTCTCATCGCTTCTTCTAAATTACAAATTGCGAGCAAATCAGCCTGACGAGCAGCAGTTTCGTTTATTCCGCGACCAGGTTGGTTGTGTTGAATGAATAGACTTTTTTCCGGTCCGAATTCTTGCATACCGAGAAGGCGCTTAAAGCCTTTGGCTTCGCCAAGGTGTTCACGGACTTTGACAGTTGCGCCTTCACCTTCTCGAACGTTAGCGATAGCCTCTGTAAGTGCTTTTTCACCACCGACAATTTTGAATTCTTTGGAGTAAGGCTTTTCTTCGCCTTTGCTGTTTGACCATTCGAAGTTTGAGCGTCCACTCTCGTGACGTCCTTTGAATTGATGATACCCACCAAATCCAGCACCAATGACGCTCATGGTAGTCATTGATTCGAAGTTTTCGCGTCCTGTGGCAAGCCGTCCTTCCGCCGTCAGCGAATGCATGTTAGCACTCACAAAGCCCGCTGGTGCACCGGATATAGTGGCACCAAATAAGTTGTTGCTTAAAACTGGCGCAGCAAATTTTGTACGGAAAGATTCGGGCACATGCGACATCGTGCCGCCAATGTACTTCCCTCCCACCGGCACTAAAGCCGATTTTTCCAGGGCCGCCACAGCACCAAGCTGTTTCAATCCAACACCCGTACCCGCAAGTGTAAACATCGTGGCACCGCCAATGGCACCATTTGTCAATCGCGCAGTCAGGTAATTTCGGTTATCACCTTCTTCGAGCGGGCGAAACGCAAAGTCGTGCACGAATCCGGTTGCGGTGGCTTCTTTCATGGTTAAGCCGATCATGCTCTGCTTGCTCAAGGTGCTTGCCAGCATTGCTTCGGATTGACCAGCCCGGGTAAAGCCTTTCACGGCCTTACCGGCGACAAAAAACGTCCCCAGCATGCCAATGGCGGCACCCCCTTGCTGCGCCCAGTAATTGCCGGTGCCGAAGTCTTCGTGCTGAGGTCGATCGATGAATTGCACATTTGGAAGAATTTTTGTGCCCAACATTCGGTCAACCGGTTGCACCAGCGCGTTGACGGGAGTTTGCAAGCCAGAATGAACGAGTGAGCGCCCGAAATCTTCAAGCAAGCCCGATTTTTCTCGCGGTTTTTGCTGCTCCGCGATCAGTCTCTGCTGTTCTTCCGCCTCTTTCCGAAGCTCAGCCATAGCCTCATCGTTCAATGAGGGCGTGAGGTCCAGTACCGGAATCCTTGTGTGATTCTGGGCAACGGCAGCAGTGTCTGAATTCTCTGGAGGCATTCTGGGTGGGGGTTTCGGTACTTAATTGTGTGAAGTGGGTCCGTATTTACTCTATGTACCCGCCAGGCGCCATTCCTGGACACTTTTGGGCACTTTAGACTGTATAGAATAATCATTGAGTTGTAAAGTGTAAGCTGACGAAGGAGCCCTCGTTTGAGAACTCCACCATCACCCCTGATTAAACTTTTTGTCTGCCAGAGCAATTGCGCCAGCTCGATGAAAACAGAATAGGACCATCATGAGAGCATTCTGGGGCGGCAATATGGCAAATTCAGGTCAATGAGTTAAACGCGATTTCTAACGAATTTGCTCTGTTGATAGATTGCCAGTGCGCCGTCTGCATCACCAAGCTCTGAGAGTGTGTGAGCATGCTTCAGCATCGCTTGAGTGAGTCCATCCAAGTCGTTGCTTGCATGTTTTTCTCTCAACTCGACAGAACGTGCAAAATGGCGTTTGGCAAGACGAAAATGTCCTTGGGAAATTCTGATGTCTCCAAGGGTTTCAATAATCATGATTTGGAAATTTTGAGGAGCGTCGTTGATGTTTCTCGTGATTGACAGTGCTCGTAGATAGGCTGCAGCAGCGGCGGTGAGATTGCCTTCCAGGAGGTTGACGTGCGCTGTGTGCGCGATACTTACGGCCAATCTGTAATCGATGTTGGTTTCCTTTTTTGCTTCCTGCAATGCTTCGAAAAACATCTTCTGAGCCAGTTTTGCGTCCCCGGCTTGAAGCGCGCAGGTACCAATGTCAGTGTAGTTTTGCCAGATGGACTGGCGGAAGTGACGATATTTTTGAGGCAGCAAGGTGGCGCGTGCAACTGCGTGCTCATCTTCTGTCGTGATTACTCTCATGGCAGGCGCTCCTTGGGGGATGGATGGAGCATAAGCGTGACTGTGCAGTAAAGATAATGTGGAATTGAACAGTCGTAAAAATTAGTCGATTTTCCTTGCTGAGTGAGCAGCGCGAGCTTCTTAAGAAACGTGATTCACGCATGGCTGGGTGTGCCATCCGGCGCGAATTAGCGGGGGTCATGCGCGAGTCGCAATATTTTTTGATCTGCGGTTTTTACTATTTCTGTAATAGCGATGATCAATGCGACACAGATCGTCTTTTGAGTGGTACCACCATGATTTTTTCGGAGCGGCGACCAGAAAAGAATTTTTGAATTGTCTGCAAAACTTCTTCAATAGCGCGATTGCGCCGTTTTGGACTTGTTCTCCCGCTGTCCAAAATTTCGCTTCGCAATTGCCAATCGGAAAACGTAGGGTCAAGGAAATTCGTCCCACACCGCAAAACCCAGGAAGCAGCCATAACCCCAAAAACCCAATGACTTTCCCCCACTAGGTTCATCCCCCAAGCTGCTCTATCGAGCGGATTGGGGTTTTTTATTAGCTAAAAATGATGGAGAAATCCCATGTTGATTGTAAGAAAGGAAACTCCGCGCGAAGTCCACCACCTGGTACTCGCCTTACCCGGAGTTATCAAAAATGTCGAAATTTCAAATGATGGAAACGTTTGCGTGCGGCACCTCGCCAATAACAAATTGAATGTACTTGTTAGAAATAAACACGCCAAGCGTTTGAATGGTCTCCTCGCAGACCACGAATGCACAGCCTTTGCGTTGCGCCCGGAAGTCAATGAATTGGCGGTCGCCTGCGAAACGGATTCGTTAGTACGTCGCTATACATTGAATGGCGATTCTTGCCCGCCGCTCAATTTTACCGGCGCAACCGCGGTCGCATATAACGAATCCGGAACGATGGTAGTGGTCGGCAATAAGTATGGAGGTGTGCGCGTATATTATCTCAACGAGGACAGAGAGCGGCACCGCATCATACAAGCACGTATTCGTGGACAGAGGATTGTGCGCGTTGACTTTGGATTTCATTGCGTAATTGCTTTGACTGATAGAGGAATGTGCTTTCGAATCCCATTCCATTTTGTAGTGCCGCCTAGAATTTTGGTTGAAGGACAGGCGGAGCAAAGGCTGATCGCAGGCGACGGAACACCCTATGACTGGAATTGTTATGCCTATGCTCATCATCCAACTCTTTCACTCGAAGCGTTTGGCGGTGAATGTGGAGTTTTAATTTCACAGCATGATGTTTTCGGACTTTGTGGTGTGAAACGCACAGGTCTTGGGCGTTTTATTCATAAATTGGTTTTCTGCAAAGCAACCAATAGATTGATTGCGATGGGAGAATTCGGCGCACAAATTTGGACTGTCGAAAATTCCGTAATGGCAGAGAAATGGCAGGTGGCAGGCGATTGGGGAAAACTCGGTCGTGCTGCTGCCACGGTCAAATTATTGGAGGAAACATTTGAGGCACCACGCGCTGGTTTAAAAGCGATTGGATACGCAGTCGTCAATGACCAGCCAACGGTTTATTGGGGCTGATATTGAACCGTGTTCATAAATCATGTCGCAAAGTTGAGACACAGCCACCTTTTGGTGGCTTTTTCATTGAGGAAAATAATCATGAATAACAACAACCAAAACCCTGCAGATGTCGTTGATGTAGCCGAAGTCCTAGGAATGCAAGATTGCACGCAAGGATTGACGGAAGAGCAGAATGCTCACCTCGAAGAGGGTTTCTACGTCCCAGAAGTGGACGAACTCGCTGACGTCGCTGGAGACTTCCACCACTTCGTAGAGCGCTTCTGGCTCTAAGAGGCACCGTAGCTTTAAGCGACTTGAATCACTGTGTAGATGAATAACAGCGGGCGTAAGCCCGCTTTCTTATTGAGGTAATTTCGATGAAAGAGAGAATATTGGCACCACAAACCAATAAAGATTTGAAAGAAGTGGGAGAAAAGGTTTTCGCCGAAATCGTTATAGACACCCATGACCAGTTCACTTGCATGCAAGGCAAATTTATTTCTGACGGTGGGAAGGCGCAAGAGGTGCAACGTATCTATGACCGCCTCAAAGCCGCGCAACGCAAGCGCAAACGACTTTGCGGTTTGAATGATTTGATCACACTTGTCCATCAGATGGGGCACGGTGTCGAAATACTGCTCATTCCTTTGATGGGCTCTGGTCTTAATGCAATCGACTTTGTGAGATTTACAGGAAAATTCGACAAAGGTGCGCTCTTGCGGCTGATGTTGCGTGTTCACAAACACCGCATCAATGCATGTGATCAACATGTGTTGATGCGGGTTCGTTCCTCCACCCTCAAGGAAATAAGCAAAGATCGATCGCGAATTAATTACCCAACATTGATCAGATTTTTCGCAGCTGCTGGCTATGAAATGCATTTGTCATTCGTGCCGATTCGAGCTGTGTCAGCTGCAAATAATTCACACGACACTAAAACAACAATTCGAGTCTGCAAAGACTTGAGGGAGAAACATATGAATTTGTTTGATGAAGAACGCGAAAATGCGATGAGAGAAAAGCGAGTCAGACCTTTTGGTCGACGCGAAGATCTCGAAAGAGAGATAGAAGAGGAAGAGGAACGTCTCGAGGAGGAAGAACGCCACAGAGAGGAGGAACAGCAGCAGGAGGAGGAAGAAGAGTACGAAGAAGAACTCGACGAAGCCAAAGAACAACTCGAAGATGAGGAAGACGAGCTGGATATAGACGACGACGGATTGATCGATGTTCTTCTGGATGAACCAGATGCCTCCATCGATGACGTTGACAGAGCCGTGGTTGCTCCGCCGAAAGTCGATAACATGAAGACGGAAGAGTATGAAGCATTGCTTCGAAGGCTGGATTATCCGGCTTAAGCTCTCTCGTTAAAAGCGCAAGCGAGCAAAATGCTGATTAGAGTGCTAACTCTCAGCTTTTTGCTTTGAGAGATTTTTTACTAATCATTGTAGTGGAAGCATGTTTATATTCATTTCAGTTGTGGAAGCTAATACAGGAAAGGATTTTAGCCCTGGATTGCTGCAATTTTTGGGTGACTTGACGGCTGTAGACCGACTGGTCTATTATTGGGTAATCGGCACAGTTCTCAAATCAAAACAATTGGGCGGTGCACCGTATATGGTGTCGTCTGCTCGTGAGGTGAAGTTAAAAATTATGGCTAAGGTAAACACAAAAGAAGAAGCAAAAGATGTTTCAAAAATAGTTCCTGAGTTTGATAAGTCGAAGCAGATAAAAAGCCTTGCTTCGTACTCGTTACTAGGACGCTCTGGATTGCGAGTATCTCCCCTTGCATTTGGGACAGGCACATTTGGTGACGCCTGGGGTGCGCACTGGACAACAAACAAAGAAGACGCTAAGAAAATTCTAGGTAGATATTTGGAAGCAGGTGGAAATTTTCTTGATACTGCTGACAGTTATCAAAGTGGGCAGAGCGAAGAAATTACAGGCGAATTGCTGCGTGAGATTTCCAATCGTGAGCGCGTCGTAATAGCCTCTAAATTTACTTTCGGAACTCATCCAGGAGATCCAAATGGCGGTGGTAACGGCAGAAAGCACATGATTGAAGCTGTTAATGCTTCTTTGAGAAGAATGGGCACTGATTATATTGACCTTTATTGGGTCCACAACTGGGATACTATGACCCCAGTTGAGGAAGTAATGTCTTCTCTCAATAATTTGGTTCAGTCTGGCAAAGTTCGCTATATCGGTCTAAGCAATCCGCCCGCCTGGTATTTGGGACGTGCGCAGACGATTGCTGAATTGCGCGGTTGGGAAAAACTCGCGGGCATTCAAATGCAATATTCGTTGGCTGTAAGAAATATCGAGCACGAATACGTTGATGCAGCCCAAGAACTTGGTTTAGGGATTGTGCCGTGGAGCGCATTAGCTAACGGTTTATTGACAGGCAAATACAAAATTGAAAACAACAAGGTGACGGGAGAAGGTCGTATGGCCAGTACCTGGGTGACAGATCCGTTCATGGATGCCACCACTCCTCAGATGATAAACCTCGTTGAAGTACTAAAAACAGTTGCCAAAGAACTGGGAAGAACGCCAGCTCAAGTTGCTCTTAACTGGGTGACTAATCGTCCTGGTGTATCGTCAACCATCATTGGGGCATCGAAACTCTCGCAGCTGGAAGATAATATTCAGGCGTTGGAATTTGATATTCCAGAAGAGCTTCTGACTAAGCTTAATGAAGCAAGCAAGCCACCTCTGGCGTATCCATACTTCTTTCACGAAGGTACTCTTCAAGAAGGCGTAAAAGCTACAACTGAAGTGAATAAATTCCGTCGTGGATACAACAACCCGAGATAGTTTTTCATCGCACATAATTGGAAACCTCAGAGAGATGCCGTGGTTAGCGCCGCGGCATTTCTTTTGCGTCAATTTCTTGGCTTTGTTACTACGGCATATAAGATAAATGCGAAGAAAAAAGCGAGAGCGGAGAAGCAGCTGCTTAAGCTACTTTCCGCAATCGCTGAATTTTGCGCTAGATTTGAACAAGCGTGGCGGTGCGCGCCTCGGTGTCCAAATCAATCACAATCACAGTCGGCACGACTTTGTATTTCGTGTTGGTGCTGGAGGCGTTGACGCAGAGAGTGTTATTCACCATCTCTTCGCCGCGACCTTCGTGCACATGCCCGAACACATGCAGAATCGCATTGATGTATTCGAGCCGCCACCGCAACTGCGCGCAACCGGCTTGTTCCCCACGGGGATAGACCATGTCGCGAACGGTATTGGGAGGCGTGTGGGTGATCAGCACGTCGACGTCTTCCGGCACCTGAGCCCACTTTTCCTTGAGCTCCAGAGAAGCGCGAGGAAGGTTGAATGCCCAGTTGCGATATTCCGGTTGCCACGGACAGCCGTAGAATTTGACACCATTGATGGTGACAGCTTCATCTTGCAAATAGGTGGCGGCCGAAAGAGCGGCGCGAGCAGCTTCGGACTGGAGCTGGAGAGCCCAATCGTGGTTGCCCGCGACGACCAGTTTGTGTTTGTGCGGCAGCATCTCGAGCGAAGCGTTGAAGTCGATGACAGACTTCAGCTTCTTGTTCTTCGAGAAATCACCGCAATGAATGAAGACATCGCCATCAGGCACAACCCACTTCGAAAGCGGGCGGCCGTGCGTGTCGCTCATGACCACGAGTCTCATTTTCATAGTTGTTTACCTCAGATTTAGATCGGTGTTTTAAACCTTTCTTTTTTCGAGAGTCTGGGTCCGTGCGGTATTGGGACCCTATTGTGGACCGCGATGGTAAGCCTGCCGAACAGCGGGCGTACGCACTGGAGGCGGAGGAAGCGCGTCGGTCGGCATGGTCAGGTACTTGTCGGGGTAGGATTCTTTGATCCCATTCGCCTGCGCGTAGCTGCGCTCGGTGACAACATTGCCTTCGAGGTTGCGCTCTTCGCTCTTCTCGAGTGTCCCGTCGGCGCGGAATGTTTTGTAGGTGCCGCCCCAATTGTGACCAGCAGGCTTCCGCAGAACGACGCGCTCGGGTGTGCCGTCGGCGCGGAAGATGAGATTGCGAGTCGATTCGCCGGCTGCGTTCAGTTCGTTGACTTCGCGCAGAGTGACTTTCTTCTTTTCGTCCGGCTTGGTGGGTTTTTCCACGAGGTATTTTTGCTCGTAGACCGGGTTTCCTTCCGCATCGAAGAAGCGCCACACCATGGTGCCGCCGAGCGAGTGGAAGGTTTCATCAAAGGTCATGCGCAGAGTTCCGTTATCGCGGAAATATTCAGCGTTGGTGCCGAGACCCTGATAGCTCACCTTCAGGCGAACGTTCTGTCCGTCCGGAAAGTAGAATTCGCTCGTGATAGGCTCCCAGGAATTCTTGGGAAGCACCGTCTCCGAATTACGCTTGCCGTCTTCGTAGAAAGTCATCACCGTACCGGACTGGTCGGGATTCATCTTCGTGATGGATTGCACCGCGCCGGACGGAAAATTCACTTTCTCGAAAACAGCCTTGAGGTCGGCGGTCACGATCTGATGCTTGTAGAGGCTGATGCCGTCTGCAAAGTAGAGGTCGATCTGGTAATTGCCGTCAGCCAGTCGACCACCTTTGCGTAGAGTCGTTCCGTCGGGACGATATGTCTGGTCCGAGACGAAGTTCAAGCCATCAGGTGTTCTTACCGAGGCGAAACGCAGCTGGCGTGGAGCACCTGGGATGCGCTCCGGATAGTAAATCTTGGACGTCAGCTCCAGACCGTTCGGGTTGTAAGCGATCTGGTTGGTATCGCCATTGGTGAGCTCTGTGCGCGCTGTCGTCGGTATGACGGCATCGGCATTCGTGTACGACTTGAAGGTGACCGCTTCGCCGGAGGCAGGCGCCTTCAGGCTGATACGCTCAGCAGTCTTGTCTGGAAAAATGCTGCGCAAATCCTGAGCCGAGTAGTGCGTCGGCGCGAAAAAGGTCGTTACCAGCGCTCCGATGATTGCAGCAAGCAGGGCAACAAAGAACAATTTTTTCATAGGGTTCTCCTGGTAGCATGGCAGAAGCAGAGCTTGTGTGGCTCTGCCTCGCACGAGTTCAAGATTTCTGTGACTAGTCGTTGACTCAGGGATGGTGCATTTCCACATTCGGCACCGGAACTGGTGGCACCTCATACGGAATGTCAGCGTTGAAAAACGCTGGCCAGGTCTGCTTCACGCACTCATCAGCCGGCGTGTAGACTTTCTCGAAGGTTTTCTCGCCGTACTGACCGACGCTGACGGATTCGCGGGCGACGCAGCCAGTTGCATCGTCGAAGGAGCGATGACGAACACTCTTGGAGACGTCGACGGCGAGTCCATCTTCCGAGCCGTAGAGAAACCACGGATTGCCGCTGGACACATGCAGGGTGACATGCCAGGTGAGCTTGTCCCCGGCGGTGAGATAGCCCAGCTGGTAGAGCTTGTAGATGCGTACCTGCTCCGGCTTGGTGGCTTCCGGATTGGTCAAGCTCCACTTCTGGAAGTACGCAGGCGCACCATTCTGGTACACATACGTCTCCATGAAGCCGTTGGTGAAGACACGCTTCTGCTGGATGCTGCCGTCCGGTGCACGATAGATGGCATTCGTCTTCGAGTAGCTCATGTCGAATTCGACACGCGCAACATCAGAGTTCGGGTAGTATTCGACGAGTTTGCCCTGCGAGTATTCGCGCATTTTGTAGGAGACCAGCCGTCCGGATTCGTCGAAGATGCGCTCCTCGTACTTTGCTTTCGTCTGCTGCCCTTCTCTCTCCAACGTGCCATTGGCGCGCCGGATGCGTTGCATGATGGCAGCGCCTTTGGCGTCGACGACCTCGTACTTGTTTTCGGTGACGCCGTCGGCGAAGTAGGTAGTGGTGACATAGTCACCATTTTCCTGGCGTTCACCCGTGCGTTGCACTTTGCCGTCTCTCCAGAAAGAGAAGTCGGTCATGTATGTCACGCCGTCGTGTCCGAAGGTCGCTTTCCAATGAACCTGAGGCGGCATGTACGGAAGACCGGCGTAGTAGACTTCGCGCGACTGCAATGTGCCGTCTGCACGATACGTGTCCTTGCCGAATTCTCCATTGGAGTATTCGGTGTCGGCGACGTCAGGCAGGCGATTGGTGGTTTGCAGGCGAATGATTCGACGAGTAACTCCAAGCTCGCTTCCGGGAAGGGAGAGAGTGGAGTCGGTTCGATCGGGATAAACGTCATTGCTGACGCCATTGTCCGACGATGCATACAGAAAAGCCCCGACTGCTCCCAAAAGAACAATCAGCGCCGTAATCGGGACGAGTTTTTTCATCGTCACCCTCCATCAGTTTGCCAGCAAAGTTCGCTCATTTGGTGCGTAACGTTGTACTGGACAGGTTTCGTTGGGTCTGAGCGTATTCCACACCAAATTCTCAACAGCACCATCCGCACGTCAAAGACGAGAGATTATCGAGTTGATTTAGTGGGGAAACGTAGAAGGTTTGGTATTTCGCAGAAAAATAAGAGAGAGGTAGTAGTCAGAAACCTACTCTTGGAGAGAGCGAGTACCTAATGTCAGAGACAAGATGTAAAGTACAGTCTTAATACTGCAACATAAGACCTGATCTGTATTAGCAGGCTTTACTAAGTGGGTCTTATTTTCTCTGTAACAGCACTTTACAAGCGCGGCGTTGACGCTCTGCTAGCACCGCTCGCGCTGGTCTGGCGGTTTCAACCAAAAGTGGTTTCAGTAATTGAAAATTGCTACTTCAGCAACCCGTCCTCGTCTATCCGACTTACTGTTAATCGCGCGATTCGCGTAAACAGTCTCAATCTGAAAATCGGCGTAAAGCTCACGAATTATCGGCGTATCAGAATTGCTCAGCATCGCCAAGCAGCCTTTGTCGGTCAGTTTTCTAAAGGCGGCTGCCAAACGCGCCTGGTCGTCGATGCGGAATGAGGCGCTCGTATAACCAGTGAAATTTGAGGTCGCACTGAGCGGTTGATAAGGCGGATCGAGATAGACAAAATCGCCCCTTTTGGCTTGAGCAATTACAGCTTCAAAATTATTGGCAGTGATGCTCGCATTGCATAATGCAATTTGTGCAGCTCTCAAATTTATTTCGTCGCAAATTTTTGGATTGTGATAGCGACCAAAAGGAACATTAAACTGACCCTTGCGATTGACTCGATAGAGTCCATTGAAGCAAGTTTTGTTCAAGAAAATAAGCCTTGCTGCTCGCTCTGCCGGTGACAAATTCGCCACATCCATCGCCCGCACTTTCAAAAAATGCTCTTTTTCATTGCGGTGCGTCTTGAGGTTTTGGATTACGGCACCAACATCGTTTTTGACCATGTTGTAGCAATTGATCAACTCAACGTTGCAGTCTGACAAAACCGCTTTTAGTTCAGGGTGGCGTGCCACCATGTGAAAGAAGACTGCACCACCGCCCAAAAACGGTTCGAAATATCGTTTAAATTCGGTTGGGAAGATCTTGCTATAGGGTCGCAGGAGCTGTGTCTTCCCTCCTGCCCACTTGATTATTGGGGTAGCGACAGGGTAGATCAGACTTTCGCGCGCGGAGGCAGCGCTAACGGCGGGTAAAGGTTTGGCCAAAACTCAAACCACTTCTTTCTAGTAAACGGCGTATTGATAAATAGTGTACCTCCCAAACGTCAGGTCCGTAACCTCCGGCGAAAACTGACGAGAGTGGAATTCCTTGATCGGCAAATGTGTCGATTACTAATTCGTCGCGCTCTTTCATCACTGATAGAGGTAGGCGAAAGAAGCTAGTACCGGGCAATACATCCTTTTCGTAGGGGTCACTGCCGGCTACGTAAATCACCATATCCGGTGCGAATTTTGACAGTGCTTTCGTCAATCCGGCAGATGTTTTTTCCAAATATAGATCTTTCTCCGATTGTTTTATCGGAATGTCGAGATCACTTTTCTGTTTAATTTCTGGCCAACCCTCTTCGGAATGCACTGAAAAAGTGAATACGGAAGGGTCATTTTGGAAAACTTTGGCAGTGCCATCGCCTTGATGAAAGTCAAGATCAACTATCATCGCTTTTTTGATGCAACCTTGTTTTTGGAGAAACTTTATGGCAATGGCGATGTCATTTATGGCGCAATAACCGCGGCCCTGGTCAGGAAACGCGTGGTGATAACCGGCTCCTAAATTGGCAGCCAGTCCAAGCTCCAAACTTAGTTGTGCCGCAAGTAGCGTGCCACCACTTTTCAGTTTGAAGTCATTGAGAATATCGGGCAATGGTCGCTTCGCCCGATCTGGAAAATACTCGCTTTCCTTAAACTCAAACAAATCGATCCAGGTCTTTGGAATTTGTAGAGTTTTCAAATATTCGCTTGTATGCACCAACAGAATTTCTTCGTCGCCGATCGGCTTCGGCTCAAGATATGGCACCGCCGCTCCCAAATCTAGCTCAAGCTGCTTGAGAACCATCTCTCCGCGATCTAGCGCGAATGGTTTATCAAAGCCGAAGTCAGAAATCGGCGTCTTGTATTGGGGAGAGAATACTAGTCTGGGTTGCATGGTCTGAAAGTATAACAAGCCCTCTATAAAGCATTGTCAAGATAAACTAGCTAAATTAGCTTTGAAGAGAGTTAACTCAAGAACTTAGTCAAGTATTAAACCTAGAGAAGAGGAGCAGATTGAAACTAGAGCGTGTTCTCCACTAGGTTCTATGTCTTGTTACTTATCCACTCCCCTACTTTGACGTTCTGAACTAAAGCATCTAAACCTCCGCCGCAATAGCATTTACACGTACCTGAGGCTTTCTTTTGAGAGTCTGAGTGCTGTCTGCGTGCGGAGATATCTCTAGAAGTCTCACAACGCCTCCTGCAGAACCTCAGTCTGCGAGCGTTTACCCTTGGAGGTAGCATATGTCTACTGGTCCGATTCTACTTGGACTGGGCGCCCTACTGATTTTCCTGATACTGAACGGTCTCTTCGTGGCGTTTGAATTCGCCATCATCGCGCTGCGTAAAAGCCGTGTCGAAGAGCTTGTCCAGAAGGGACATTTGGGCGCCAAGCGCATTCAAGAGATGCAAAAGCAGATGGATAGAACCATCGCTGGTGCACAACTTGGTATCACGCTGGCTAGTCTTGCAATGGGATGGCTGGGAGAACACTCCGTCCTTTTGCTTATCAAATCTGCGATGTCTTCGATTCCCGGTATTGCTGAAGCCCAGCTACCCGAAGGCATTGGTATCTTCATGTCATTCGTTGTGCTCAGCACCTTGCACGTCGTAATCGGCGAACAAGTCCCGAAAACTGCTGCATTGCGCATGCCGGAGCGTATGACGTTTTTACTAGTTGGACCGTTCCGCGTTTTCGTATTCGTTACTGCGCCTCTGGTGTGGGTGATGGATACTCTGTCCGGGCTCATTCTCAAGCTTTTCAGACTGGAGAAGGCTGGTGCTGAGGAGAGTGTTCTGCCGACGCCGGCTGAGTTTCAAATTTTGTTTGAAGAGAGTGCCAAGGCTGGTACGCTCGGACAGCAAGAATCTGATTTCCTCAAGCGCGCTCTGGAATTGAAAGGCATCACTCTGAAAGAAGTGATGGTGCCTCGTACGCGCATCGATTATCTTGAAGACGGGGTCAATCTCGTCGACATGATGGCAGTGGCGTCTCGCACCAAGCACAGCAAACTGCCTGTGTTTCGCCATTCTCGCGACAATGTCATCGGTGTCCTAAACACCCGCGACTTGCACGATATTTTCTATGCGCATCTGAAAGCTCAGTCACAGCCAGTTCCGCTCACGCAGAAACCGGTCAAGCCTTTCCGGCTTGGTGACTATCTTCGCAAAGCTTACTTCGTGCCCGACACCATGTTGGCCAGTACGCTTCTTGAAGAGATGAAAGAGCGCAAGTTGCAGATGGCTGTCGTCATCGACGAATTTGGTGCCACCGTAGGCATCGTCTGTCTTGAAGATTTGCTCGAGCAATTGGTTGGTGAAATTTGGGACGAATATGACAGCCCGGGAGCAGGTATCGAACAGATTGCGGAAGAAACCTGGGAAGTCCCCGGTGACCTGACCATCTTCGAATTCAACCGCTTCTTCGGCACGGCTCTCAGTTGCGAAACGCACTGTGTGACGGTTGCCGGTCTCGTCATCGAAGCACTCGATCGCCAGCCTGACGGCGGCGAGATGATCGAGTTTAGTGGTTTCAAGTTTACGATTTTGGAGATCAAGAACAAGGCCATCTTCCGGCTTGGCGTTCAGAAAATCTCTCCGAAAGTCGAAACGGCCACGCCCCTTTCGGAAGCGCCTCCTCATCAAGGAAGCATTACTCCGTAAGGATTCCGCCTGACCTCGGCAGCGCACCACTGACGGTGCGCTGTTTTGAGGCGTTGTCGACTGCACACCTGCAGTCACTGAGAAAGCCTTCTTTTGAGAGGCTTGTATGGAGACTCAAATGATAAATCTACTAGCCATAGCTGCAATCGCCTGCGTGATTGCAGTTTGTTTCATGATTATCCGGCGGGTTTCCTCGCGGCTTCAACACGAAAGTCGCGCTCCCGCTGGATTGTCTGATCCGTTCATCGTCAAGCCTTCTATCCAGCTGGGAGATGGTACGGGCGATTTCGAAATTGTTTTTGCCGGAATTGGTGAAGCGAAAGACTACAAACTTCGGGTCTATGGAGATCGCACCGGCACCATCGATTGTGCACCCGCTTCTTCCTATCCGGTCAATGTGCCTGACGCGACGCCGGCAATCCCTGTGCATCGAGTTTTCCGCGTTCCTGTCAAAGGCTTGGATTCCGGTGAGCCGTTTGTCTATCGGATTAATTTTCAGGCCAATCAGGTCTTCAATGCATCCTCGCGTGCTCCAGTCGGCGTAGGCGAAAAGTCGCGTGTAATTGTCACCGGTGACATCGCAAAATGGGGTGCCGACGAGCGTCGCATCGCCAGTCGCATCTTCGCCGAAAAGCCGAACTTGCTCGCTCTGGTTGGTGACATCGCTTACGATCAGGGTTTACTTAGCGAGTACCTCGGTAAGTTTTTCCCGGCATACAATGCCGATGAAGCTGGCGAAGCGATGGGTGCTCCCATTCTGCGCTCGATTCAGACTGTTGCTGTCGCAGGCAATCACTGCGTCGGACGTCCGGACACGATGTCGTTTCCCGACTTCGGTCAAAAGCCCGATCACTTTGGGTACTTCGTCTACTGGTCGCAGCCTCTCAACGGACCGATCGCGACAGCCGCAGCGAGAGCCTACGGACCCGACCTTGTCGGTCCGAAAGCACGCAAGGACGCTATTCTCGCTGCCGGTGGCAATCGCCTGCCGCGTATGCTCAATTTCTCGTTCGATCACGGCGACGCCCATTGGGTTGTTCTTGATTCGAATCAGTACATGGACTGGACCGACCCAGCCATGCGAGATTGGCTCGAGAAGGACCTTGCTGCCACCACGCGCACCTGGAAGTTTGTGATGTTCCATCACTCCTGCTTCCACACCAGTCGCAAACACCAGGATGGTGTGCGCATGAGGCTGGTTGCAGACATCTTCCAGAAACAAGGCGTGGACATCGTCTTCACAGGCCACGTTCACACCTACGAGCGCACTTTTCCGCTCAAGTTCAACATCAAACGCAATAGCGAAAATCTCCTGGTCGATCAATTCGGTAGGGTGGATGGCGACATTGTGCTCGATAAGAATTTCGACGGTGTCGACAAGACTCACCCGGATGGCGTCATCTACGTGACGACTGGCGCGGGCGGCGCTCCTCTTCACCGTGAAGCAATGCCGGAAATCTGGCAGCCTCAAACTGCCAAAGCTGTCTCCGGTCGTCATTCGCTGACGGTCATGGACATGTACGGTAGCAAAATTGTGGTGCGTCAGATTACCGCGCAAGGCGAAGAACTCGATCGATTTACGCTCACGAAATAGGTTCGTGACATCAACGTACGAAGGGGAGCGCAAGTAGTGTCAAACACCGCTTGTGTCTCCCCTCTCGGCGTTTCTTCTTTCCAAAACTTTCACAAAAGGACTCAACAAATCCCCTGGAGGACTGCAAAAATCTCCACGGACCAGGTGCAATATGTCTTCGGTACGGACCATAAAGGTCACTCACAATCCCGTCAACTCTAACGAAATTTATCTGGCTGCATTAAAACCAAATGTAAGCTTTCTCTCTCGCACACTTTCCACACTCTGGCTGTATCTAGGACTCGGACTACTGGTCTGGTTCTCGTGGTCGGAGCCATTTTCTGGTATGCTCTTTGACTCACTTCAAGGACATGGCTTGCCATCGTGGGTGGTGACTTATCTGCTCACTCCGATAGTTATGTTTTTACGCGCAGTAATCGCTGTCGAATCAATTGGCTACGGTTATCATCGCTTCTTTCAGCACGTCGGATTTTTCACGCGTAAGGCGCAAGTATTCAGGCGGAATCAGCGATTTCACTGGATTCATCACATGATAATTTATCCGATTGGTCGTCTGTATCAGCACGGAAAGAGATACCATGCTGCCGAAAAGGGTCTTACTCTTAGCTGGGTTTTGCCCGGCTTGATGGTGGCAGCTATATTTTTGTACTGGCACGGATTGAGCATTGCAAGCGCTTCTTTCATAGTCGGTTTTGCAGTCTATGCAAAATTGATTGTTGATTTGACGCATGCACGCTTCCATTTTGATGACCACCCCTGGATAGGTAAACCGTATTTCCAGTGGTTGGAAGAGATTCATCTCCTTCATCATTGGGACCAGCGCTACAATTTCACCATTGTGCATCCCCTAATGGACCAGCTATTCGGCACATATCTAAATCCGAAAACGCATCGCAAAGAATTGGCAGTCGCGCTTGAAGATATCGAAATTACTGTGTCCGATTTGATCAACTGGCGATATTTACTGACTGAAGCCAATCCCACTGAATATGCGGCTTTCGTCTCGGCAGCCCAACGTTATCCGAAGTCACTTCGCAAAGTTCAACATTTGTTGGTGATACTCGAGCACAGAATTTTCACCAACCCTGATGATTTGGAAGCGAGTGAATTACAGAAGCGTGCTCTCAATTTGGTAGCTGAAGTTGGAAAAACATCTATTGCTAATTAGACTGTCATTTGGAGAAAGACCAGAACCCATAAACCCGATGGGCTCTGGTCTTTCTTCTCTTTAATGAATACTATTATATGCTATGGTATATAATTTTCGGTTAGGCGGGAATAAGCTTGTAGTGTTCCAGTGCAGTGGTTGTTCAGACAAATGCTCAGTGATGACAAAAAGAAATTTAAGGACTCTGGCTCACCCCCTGATTTATTGATCAACCAGGCTGATGAATTAATTGACCAAACTTGCATAGGTGTACAGGCACAGGCATCAACAGATTCCCATTTAACTCGTAATCCTTTGTCTGATGATGACTATGAAGTGGAGAATTGTGCAGAAGTAGAAATATCTACAAGCGACACTCTCGCTTCATGGAATGGCACCTCGGTAGACTTACATGCGCACAATTTTGAAAACGAATCTGACAAGTTAATCGGTCAAGTGCTGGAGGGAAAATACCTTATTCAATCAATAATTGGTGCTGGGGGAATGGGTTTCGTTTATCTGGCCAAACATCTTTTGACCAATAGAATTGTGGCAGTAAAAATACTGAGTCAGAAAAGTCAGGTTTCTCAAGAGCATTGGATGAGGTTTCAGCAAGAGGCTCGTGCGACAAGCAGTTTGACGCATCCAAATATCGTTTCGCTCCTGGACTTTAGTATCTCAGAAACTGTGGGTCCGTATTTGGTCATGGAATATGTCGAGGGAAT
>JACMKL010000112.1 GCA_014380105.1 Candidatus Melainabacteria bacterium | reverse complement strand
GTTTTTTTGAATAAAAATAACCGAGCATGTAGTGTACGAACGTTGCACACATAACAACAATCATGAAATTCGATGATTTCGGAACTACAAAATTGGTCGCAATTACAATTGCCAGACTGGCGAGTCGAAGCAGCGAAAAAACAGGCATGGGCGGAAAAACCGTTCGTTGACAACCTGGAAATTATAGCTATATCCATATTTGCTTAAGTTAATGCAGGTTCACACTGGCTGACCGCGCGCACCGCATGACAACCGCGGGCAACACAAAATTTCCAGACCGGCGCTGCCATTGCCAAGAGATTAGAGACATGTTGGATAAGCGAGCCCCATCAAAATGCGACAATTACTATTATTTTTAAGGTAACAAAGTGACAGAACATATCGAGCAAATCGCCAACGAATTGAAGGTGCCGGAATCTCGCGTGCGGGCAACCGCCGCACTTTTGAGCGAGGGCGCGACCATTCCCTTTATTGCACGCTATCGAAAGGAAGTAACGGGAGAACTGGACGAAGTCGTCATTGCCCAAATCCGCGATCGCCTCGCCCAGCTTCAGGAATTGGACAAACGCCGGGCAGCCATTCTCGAATCGCTGACAGAGCGCAATTTGCTCACTGATGAACTGAAGTCGAAAATTGAGAAATCGACAGCACTTTCTGAATTAGAAGACATCTATCTGCCATTCCGAATTAAGCGCAAAACACGCGCGACAGCTGCAAAAGAAAAGGGTCTTGAACCACTTGCGGAGAAAATTTTCAAAGGACAATCAAAGACGCCGATTGTTGACGCAGCCCAGTTCATCAACGAAGAAAAGGGAGTCGCAACAGCTGAAGATGCTATCGCCGGCGCTCGCGACATTATTGCGGAATGGATATCGGAAGATCAAAACACACGTAAAGAGATGCGCAAAATCTGGACAACACGCAGTTCATTCGCCTCAATATTGATCAAGGGCAAAGAGACTGAGGGAGCCAAGTTTAAAGATTATTTCGAATGGACGGAAGCGGTCAGCACAATTCCTTCACACCGAATTTTGGCAATGCTGCGTGGCGAAGCAGAAGGCTTTTTAAAACTCAAAATTGCACCCCCAGAAGATGATGCACTTGATTTATTGGAAGACAGATTTGCTAGCGAAAAGGGACTCTCATACGACGAAGTTTTTATTGCTGCGCAAGATTCATACAAAAGATTACTTGCACCATCGATGGAAACGGAGCTGCGCGCACTGCTCAAATTGAAAGCCGACGAAGCCGCCATCGAAGTTTTTGTGAGAAACGTTCGGGAATTATTGATGGCGCCACCACTGGGTCAAAAGGCGGTTCTTGCCCTTGATCCTGGTTTTAGAACTGGCTGCAAAGTCGTATGCCTGAATGCGCAAGGCGCTCTGTTGCATAATGATGTTATCTATCCACTATTTGGCAGCGAAAGCGGTGGCAATGCGTCGGCTGCGAAAGCGGAACAGAAAGTCGTGGAACTCTGCAAGAAATTCAACGTTGAAGCAATAGCATTAGGGAATGGCACTGCGAGCCGAGAAACAGAAGCGTTCTTGCGCGCAATTGATTATGCCAAGGCTGGATTACCAGCTATTCCTATTGTGATGGTCAACGAAAGTGGAGCATCAATTTATTCAGCATCAGAAATTGCTAGAGAAGAATTTGGCAATTATGACATCACCGTCCGTGGTGCAGTTTCAATTGGGCGAAGACTGATGGACCCACTAGCAGAACTTGTCAAAATCGATCCAAAGTCGATTGGAGTTGGACAGTACCAGCACGATGTCGACCAATCGGCACTTCAGAAGAGTCTGGACGATACCGTCGTGAGTTGCGTAAACGCAGTCGGTGTAGAACTAAACACGGCAAGCAAACAATTGCTTTCGTATGTTTCCGGACTAGGTCCACAAATTGCAGCAAACATAGTCAAATATCGCGAAGAGAATGGTCCGTTTGCCGGTCGTGAACAATTGAAGAAAGTGGCACGGCTAGGTCCAAAAGCTTACGAACAATGCGCCGGCTTCCTACGCATTCGCGATGCAAAAAATGCTCTGGACAGCAGCTCTGTTCACCCTGAGAGATACGGTCTGGTGAAGAAGATGGCAACCGATATGGGATGCAGCGTTGGTGACTTGATCACTAACGACAGTATTCGTAAGCAAATAAATGTGGAAAAATACGTAGACAACGAAGTCGGACTTCCAACTCTGAAAGACATTCTGGCAGAACTTGAAAAACCAGGCCGCGACCCACGCTCACAGTTGGAGCCGCTTAAGTTTGCTGATGGTGTCCACACGATCAACGATTTGAGAGATGGCATGAAATTACCAGGCATTATCACAAATGTGACTGCATTTGGTGCCTTTGTTGATATCGGAGTTCACCAGGACGGGTTGGTTCACGTCAGTGAAATGGCAGATAGATTTATAAAAGATCCGTCCACGTTCGTAAAAGTGAATCAGCAAGTTCAAGTCACAGTTATGGAAGTAGATATCAATCGAAAACGTATCGCGTTAAGCATGAAGCGCTAACTTCGCCCAATAGACCATATAGACCAAATTAATTCACTGATTTCCAGTTTTTCGCGCCTGGCACAGCACTTCAAGTGCTAGACTGGTTAGTATGAAAACAATTTCTGACGAGCAAAAACCATCTCTCAGTCCTCGCGGAGCAGAAAAACGCGAAAAGATTTTGGAAGGCGCACTTAGAGTATTTTTGGCACAAGGTTATTCGGCAAGTATGGATGCAATTGCAGCAGAAGCTGGTGTTGCAAAACAAACTGTTTACAGTCATTTTAAAGACAAACATAGTTTGTTCAGCGCATTGATTGATCGTTTGCTTGATCACTTTCTGACTGCTGGAATGACTCAAGAAATTCTTTTGCTTGATGCACCATCTTTCATTCGGAAAGTTGCACAAATTTCTCTTTCTCGAATGGACGATTGGGAATATGTTTCACTGCTCAGATTGATCATCGGAGAATCTGGTAGATTCCCAGAACTGTCTGAATTATATGTTGCACGAATGGTCAAACCTGGCATCCAAAAATTAGCCGATTACCTGCGTGCCAATGATCAATTGAGATTCTCAGATCCTGATGCTGTCGCTCGCATAATTCACGGCTCACTTATCAATTTTGTAATTTCGCAAGAGATCATGCATGGCAAACATGCGATGCCTATGCCGCGCGAAAGAATGATCAATTCAATTGTAGATTTAGTTTTGTTCGCTGGCGAAGCAAGTAAGCAAGCCAGCTAACCAAAAAAATATGCAAAAAGAAACGGAAGGCTCACCGAGAAGCACCCCTGCATTCTCAATGAGCCCGTCCGCATGTCTCATCTATGATGAGACCTTTCTTTTAGCTGCTGTGTGAATGTTTAGAAAAACCAGAATGTCGGACGATTTTGGCGAGCTTGTACAAGGTGTAACCGCAACCGCCTGCGAGCGTGCCAGCCAGAACAGAGATTCCCATGCAGTTGTTGCAATCGATTGCGAACATCGCGGTGACTACAGTTGCAGGAATCAGGAACGAAAGTGAGTAATAAGAACTCGAACATTTCTTTGTTTGTGCGATTGCGGGTGTCGAAGTTGTAGAAGCTAGTAATTCGGACGAGGTAACGCGGACTTGTACGGCTTTGGAGTTAGGAGCGGTTTGTGGTCTGTCTTGAGTTTGTAGCATCGGATTCATCGCCTCGTTTCGGTTTGTATAATCATACTAGCCAGTCCAGTCTACTTTGTCAAGCACTTATTTCAGATTTAGCAAAAACACGCTAAATGCAAGCCAGGCTTCATTAAAACATGGGCATCCGGCGATCTCAGCCAACCAATAAAACTAGACTTATCAGTCTAGTTTTACCACAGGAGGGGTATGAATGCAGGCGCCAATCAGCAGAATTGAATATAGACGCAGTTCCACCCGAGTCCAGTCCTATCTAAAACAGGATGAAACTTCCTTCCTATATATGAACAACTTTGCCAGCCAAAGAATCGCAAATCTCGTTTAAGGCGCTAGAGAGCCACGACAGTGGAGCTTGTGCCATACGAAGTGCCTCGGAACTGAGCGACCATGGCGCCATCCTGATTTCTAACCTCGATATCGTAAACACCCGTTCTGCCGCTCAAGGTTACTTCCCGGGCAATCGCGGTAAGCACGTCTCCGACTTTCCCTGCCGCCACGAAATTGATATTGCAAGCCAGAGCTACCGTTCTGCGGTTGCGCGAATTGCAGGCACAAGCAAAAGCAGTGTCGGCAAGCGAAAAGGTTACTCCGCCGTGGCAAATATCGAGACCGTTAAGCATGTCGTCGCGAACCAACATAGAAAGAGTCGCAGAACCAGTATCAACTGATTTCAGCTCAATACCCAAATGTCTACTGTGGCGGTCAGCCGCAAGCATTGTTTCGGCTACAACGCGAGCGGTATTCCCTGTGGACTTATCATCCGACTGCATATTTCTAACCACCAAAAATTCTTTGCTGCTTTTATTGCCTCAAATAATAACTGCTTGATTTGATGCATAAACAAAAATAATTGCATTGAAGTAAC
>JACMKL010000111.1 GCA_014380105.1 Candidatus Melainabacteria bacterium | reverse complement strand
TAATTCTTCCCAGTGTTTCCATTAGCATTATGAAGCTTTCAGGACGTGAGCTGATTAAAACTGACCTCTTTGTTACTCAAAAACATTCGAACCTATTGTCTCAAAGACAGTATTGGACTTAATTTCCGGACTTTTTTTAAGAACAATAATCATATTTGAAGTTTGACCAGTCAACCTTTTGATGACCATATCGATGGCCTCAAATAATTTGGTCTTGACCAGATTTGCCACAGTGCCTTTTTGAAAATCGACAGGCGGAAACAAAAAGTCGGCAAGCGGACGAAGCTTTTCGTCGCGCCTGAGTAGGAGCGAATGGAGAGTCCAAAACCAGATTGTGGCATTGGGCACAAAATCGATTGATGCAATTTCAAAACCTACATTTTCAGCAAGGCGTCGAATGGTTTGCAGATTGAAAAAATACCAATTGCGCGGAAAATGGTAACCGCCCCAGGTGCCGTTCTTAAACCATTGCGCATCCTTTGATCCGATATTTGGTGTTTCAATCCAAAAAACACCGCCCGGTTTAAGCACTTTGAGCGCCTTTGTTGTAAACCAGACTGGATCCGAAACGCGCTGAATGATTTGACTTGCGATAACGAGGTCAAACTGATTATCAGGAATTTGTGCGTCTTCAAATCGATGTTTATAAGTGAGATGACCAGCCGCCGAAGTAAGCACCATCGCTTCAATATTAAAGTCGACTCCATATGTTTCGACCTTATTGCCATAGATCGATTTGATTTGCGTCAATAGATTACCGTCAGCGCATCCGACATCTAAAACTTTAAGCTTGTCTTTTCCACTGACGCCAGCAAGTTCCATCAGGCGGTGAATTTTGTCCTGCTCCTCTCTCTTTTGAATTTGCGCGAGTTGTGACTGCGAATTATTATCACGCCTTAAAATATCTTGCGTATAAGCAAAATAATTGGGCGGATAAATGGTCGGCATTTCGCGAAAGTCCGGACGCGGATCGAGATAAATCAAACCGCACTCTATACAAGTTACTATCCGAAATACATCATCGGTAGTATTAGGATATTCATGCTCCTGACCGGTAGTTAAAACTGTGCATCGGTAGGAGCCGCACAAGTTGCAGGATGAATCAACGGTAGCAATACCATGCTTGGGTGGACGTCTCAGAGCCCTTTTCATTTCTTCAGGCATAGCCGCATTCATTTATTGATTCTCCAGCTAATCTGGATTTTGCCCAAATATTGCCTTCTCATAAGCATCGGTTGAACTAAAGAAGTGACAAGATCAATTTTTCAGCGGCAATATCGGCATTTTTGACGCAATCCGGAATGCCAACGCCGGAGTAAGCGGCACCACACACAATAATATTAGGCAATTTAGCGACACTCGCTTCAATTTCACGCACAACTTCAACGTGCCCGACATCGTATTGTGGCATAGAGTTAGGCCAGCGGGTGACGACGCTTTCAAGATATGAGGACTTTCTCGAAACCGACGTGATTGAGAGATACTGAGTGAGGTCAGCAAAGGCCTTATCACGAATTTCACTATCTGAGAGTTTGAGGATATCAGGAAACAAAGCACCGCCAACAAATGCGCGTAGCACCACTAAATTTTCAGGTGCTCGACCGTCAAATTTGACACTAGAGAATGTCGCAGCCAAAATGCTTTTGCGATAGACAGAAGGGATGACAAAACCAAATCCATTTAGAGCGTGCAATACGTTTTTTCTCTCGACAATAAAATTGACGACAGCAGAAGAAGCATATTGAATTTTCGCTAGCAACTGAGCAGCTTCGCCATTGCAAGATGAAAGCAAGTGCGAAGCGGCATGGGCAGGTAATGCCACCATGACACCATCAGCTTTGAGCTCGGAGCGATCAGCGAGAGTAACTGTCCATTGCTTTTTCGCTTCATCATGATTCAAAAGAGTAGCGGAAGTTGAATGGCGAATTTCAACACCGAGTGCTGTCAGTCTATTGATCAGCGCATCGACAAGAGATTCCATACCGTGTCTGAGCCCGACAAACATGCTGTACCGCACGCCTTCATCTGTAGATGTAGCAGACGTAGAACTTTTTAGTTGCATCGTTTTCTTTAGGCCGGTCACGACGCTTCCATATTTTGCTTCCCAGTTTAGAAACTCGGGCATGGTGGCGCGCAAGCTGAGCTTGTCTGGATTGGCTGTGTAGATTCCAGAAAATAGTGGTTGTGCCAAACGCTCCAGAACTTCATTTCCCAGACGTCGGCGCACAAAACTAGAGAGACTTTCGTCGTAATTATCAGGCACTGTGCCATTGGAAAACGCAGCGTTTCTAGGAATGAGTGGTTCTATCATTGCGCGCAATTTGCCGAGCAAACTCAAGCAAGGCGACGCGGCAAGTTGAATAATACTGGCTGGCGCAATCAAGCGAAAACCGACAGGCATTGGTAAGAGTGTGTTACCTTGAGCGACAAAAGCACGACGATTCGCTTCATTAGTGTCGACAATTTCATTCTCTAGTCCGAGTTCCTTCATTAGCTCTAAACCCCAAGGTTTAGCTGTTTGCATGGAGTCCGGTCCAAGCTCCAGTAAACAGTCATTGCGCTTAATAGTCTTGATGAGGCCACCTGCTTTCTCGGCGGCATTGAGTAAGACAATATTGAGCATCAAGCCTTTCTCACGACTGAGCATTTTCAATCTATAAGCAGCGGCTAAACCAGATATGCCACCACCAATGATGACAACAGTCTTTTCTTTTTGTGAAACCATTTATTGTTTAGCGCTCAATTCGCGAACAAGTTCAACTAAATATTTGACGTTATCGACAGGTGTTTGAGGGAGAACACCGTGCCCCAAATTGAAGACGTGTCCTGGTCTGCCTTTAGCCTTTCCAAGAATTTGTTCAACACGTTCTCTAATAGTCTGCTTGTCTGCATAAAGAATGACAGGATCAAGATTGCCTTGAATGGCTTTGTCGTGACCAATAGTTCTCCAAGCCTCATCAAGATCGCATCGCCAATCAACGCCAATCATATCGACGTCTGCTCCCTTAGCAATTGACAGAAGATGCGCTGTATCAGTTCCGAAATAAATTACCGGCGCTATTTTATTTAGGTTGGCTACAGTTTCACGAAGATGTGGATAAACATATTCGGCATAATCCCATCTGCTCAAACAACCAACCCAACTATCAAAAATCTGAACGGCTTGTGCGCCCGCATTTACTTGATTGGTCAAATGTTCGCTCACGATTTTAGAAAGTATCTTCATCAATTGGTGCCATGCTGCTGGCTCAGCGTACATAAAGCGTTTCGTTTTTTCAAAACTACGAGAAGACCCACCTTCAATCAAATAAGATGCCAGAGTGAAGGGTGCACCGGCAAACCCAATCAAAGGTATGTGGGCGGGCAATTCTTTACGGGTCAACTTGATTGCATCAAGAACATACGACAGACTTTCTGCGCAATCGAAGGACAGTAGATTGGCAACATCTTCAACATTACGAACCGGCTTGTGAATAACGGGTCCATCACCTTTTACAAACTCGAGCTCACAGCCCAACGACTGTAGTGGCAATAAGATGTCTGAAAAAATAATCGCAGCATCGACATTTAACATGTCCACTGCCATGCAAGTCACTTCCGCGCAAACTTGTGGATTATGGCAAAGTTCAAGAAAGCCCATCTTCGAGCGAATTTCTCTATATTCAGGCATAAAGCGTCCAGCCTGGCGCATCAACCAGATAGGCGTGGTTTCGGCTTTCTCTCTTCGCAGAGCTTTCATGAATGGCGAATTCGATAAAATATTGCCGTCAGTTTTATGGTGTGTTTTTGTCAAAGAATTGAGATCTGACACTATGGAGATTCCTTCCTGTTCAGCAAGCGCAATGCAAAAACCGACTCCAAAACTTCAGCAACAACTTGGTCAGGAGTAGATGCACCGGCAGTAACACCAATGGTAATTTCGCCATTAGGAAGCCAATCTTTTTCAACCACGCAATCAGTCTCAGTCTGTGGCTTATGTTTGATTATGTTGCCTGGACCAATACACGATGGTCCATCAATATGGAAAGAGCGAATATTGCGATGGTCGGCAATCTCTTGCAAGTGACCTGTGTTGGAAGAATTAAAACCGCCAATAACAAGAACCAGGTCTAACTTCTCTTCGATTAGATTTAGCATCGCGTCCTGACGCTCCTGCGTTGCGTCGCAGATGGTATCACCAGGGCTGAGAAAATGTTTTTCGAGTTTTTCAGGACCATATTTGGCAAGCATAGTTCTCTCGAATAATTTGCCAATTTGCTCAGTTTCACCCTTCAACATTGTTGTTTGATTAGCAACACCAATGCGCTGAAGACGCTCATCAGGGTCAAAGCCTTTCGAATGACCGGCCTTAAAACGCTCAAGAAATTCGTCGCGCGATCCACCATTGAGAATGTAATCGGCGACCCAATTTGCTTCCGATAAATTCTGAACGATCAAATAGTGATGTGCCCGAGACGAGGTTGCGATGGTCTCTTCGTGATTATATTTGCCATGAATAATCGCGGTGAATTCGCCTTGCTCGTATTTGACTACTCGATTCCAAACTCGGGAAACCCACGGACAAGTAGTGTCTACGATTTCGCAATCCTTGGATTCGAGCAAATCCATCTCTTCAACACTGGCGCCAAACGCAGGCAAAATGACGACCTCACCTTGCTTGATCAGCGAAAAATCCTTTGTTTTGTCTTCACGCACCGGCACGAAATCAATATTCATTTCGCGCAAATTCTGATTTACAACTGGATTGTGAATAATTTCATTAGTTATCCAAATGCGCCTGTCTGGAAAATGGCGCCTGGTCTCGTATGCCATCGAAACAGCACGGTCGACGCCCCAGCAAAATCCGAAGGCTGAAGCCAATTTAACCGT
>JACMKL010000110.1 GCA_014380105.1 Candidatus Melainabacteria bacterium | reverse complement strand
CTGTATGGCAAACCTCAAGCTCATTCGCGATCGCATTAAGTCGGTCAAGAATACTAAAAAGATTACCGAGGCAATGCGTTTGGTTGCCTCCGCCAAAGTTCGACGTGCTCAAGAGCAGGTGCTGGCAACGCGCCCATTTGCGGATCGATTGGCTCAGGTGCTCTACGGGCTGCAAGGGCGGCTCAAATCTGAGGATGTAGATCTGCCTTTATTGAAAGGGCGCAATGTACAGACGGTCGGGCTGCTCGTAATTTCCGGCGATCGCGGTCTGTGCGGCGGCTACAACAGCAATATCATCAAGCGGGCAGAGCTGCGCGCGCGTGAGCTGCAAGCCGAAGGGTTGAACTATCGGTTTGTGTTGGTGGGGCGCAAGGCTATCCAGTACTTCCAGCGGCGCAACCAGCCCATTGATGCAACCTTTTCAGGTCTAGAGCAAATTCCAACCGCTGCTGAAGCCTCCAAAATTTCTGACGAGATTCTATCCTTATTTTTGTCAGAAACAGTGGATCGAGTAGAACTGGTTTATACCAAGTTTGTCTCATTGGTTAACTCTCGCCCCGTTACCCAAACGTTGCTTCCCCTCGACCCTCAAGGGTTAGAAAGTGCAGACGACGAAATTTTTCGGCTGACCAGCCGTAGTGGTGCGTTTGAAGTAGAACGGCAGAAGGTTACAGGCGATCGCCCCCCCTTGCCCCAAGACATGATCTTTGAGCAAGACCCGGTGCAAATTCTTAACGCGCTGTTGCCCTTGTATCTAAACAACCAGCTCCTTCGGGCACTGCAAGAATCTGCCGCTAGTGAACTAGCCGCTCGAATGACCGCAATGAACAACGCCAGCGAAAACGCTAGCGAACTCATCAAAACCCTGACCCGCACTTACAACAAAGCCCGTCAGTCTGCCATCACCCAGGAAATCTTGGAAGTGGTGTCGGGTGCAAATGCGTTGAAGTAACTTCTGAGAAGTAAGTTCTAAACTGATTCTTGGCTTTGAAAGCGTTGGGGGCGGCGGACTAAGTTCGTCGCCCCTAAGTGTATGGCGATCGCGGTTAGCACGAAGACCTGTTTATGGGCACTCTCAGTACAGATATATGAAGTATTCTGTTCGCAACAGAATACTTCATATGAGCGCCTTTTTAAGGGCGTGAATTATTTCTCGGCTTCACCAGGAAATAATTCATGCACAATTTATGCAAGAGATCTAATAACAACGGCTATGGTTGATGTACGTAATTCAACTTACTTAGTCGCAGTTGAGCTGCTTCGGTGTTTGCTTCAAAACCTGATTTTTTGCAACAGCGCGTGAAAATCCAGCTTTGAAGCAGTTGTAAAACAGATTCAGACACTTCAGCGACAGATGTAGCAATGGAGGGCTTAAGCCCTCGTCCTAATTACCCTGACGACTGCTATAACGTTGACCAGCACGGGTTTTATGGGTGTATCATTCCTACGCCTGTTTCATACCAGACTAGATCGGCGTTGCTGAATTCGGGGATGATTTTGAACGTGAAACCTTTGGTTTCACGTTCAAAATCATCCCCCCATTAACCAGTGCCACTAGATCTTTATAATCTCTAAAATAAAATACACAGCGTTGCACTTTGCCTGCGGGGCTTCACATCATGGCTCTCAACCACAGCAGAATATCAGAAAACCCCTTCAAGGCAAGTTCAGATACCATCTTGAAGAAACTGCCTCCCAGGGCAAAAGAGTGGGTCGAAAGCTTGCCTTGGCACCACCGTCGCTACATGCTGTCGCTTTGCTATTTAATGTGTGCCGCATCGCCCGAAATGCAGGCAGAGTTTTTGGATGATTACACTGCGGATGGATTGGTTTCAAGAAAGCTAGAAGACAAGGAAACCGAGCAGCGAGTCAATGAGCATCTTAAAGAATTTGGCATTAAGACCGAACTCGACGCCACAGTTCTGCGCCAATACATTCGACAGTTCTACATTCACACGGCTCAAGATGCTCGGCGTCAGCCTGATCTTTATTTAGAATCCGCGCTACGACTTGTGTTTAGTACCGAGGAGCGCAATAACGTTTTTAACTATATCTTGGGATTTGAACTGCTCAAGATGATGTTTCGGATGAGCTGGTTTCAGCATGAAAAGCTGTACCGGATTCAGCGTAATCAAGAGGAGTTTATCGTTACTTACGTTAAGCCGATTCAGTACGCTCATCGGGTCAATGGCATTATTGTGCCAAAAGATGAAGGCGTGTTTTTTGCCAAGCGTAATTATTTTGTGCAGACGCCCGAACTTTCTGAAAAGAAGCTGCTTGAGTTAGTCATCGCGACCTTTACAACCGATGTTGCGACGAACTTTGGCTTTTCCATCATGCGTCATCCCAATGCGCTTACCTTTGACTATGACTACCTGTTCGATTTAGACCAAGACATGATTTTTGACCTTAGTGCTGCTGAATAGGGCAATGGTCGAACAGGCAAGGTCAAAGCTGTGAGTCGCACTTACGTTAAAACCGTCCTTTTGAATAAAAGCCTCGCTAAGTGGGGCTTCTTCCAAAAGAACATGAATCTAGCGAAAGAACGTGAATCTGGGCGCGTAGTGCAATTTCAATCTAGGCGCATAGCTGTTTACTGCTCAGAAAATACTCACAGAGCAGCACCAGTTTTGCGAAGTGCTGCGATGATTTGAGTATTTGCCTTGGGAAAAGGAAACTGGTCAAGATCGTCTAGGGTCACCCAACGCACCTCATCGCATTCTAAAGGCTGAGGTTCGCCACTGATATGACGACAGTGATGCACGTTAAGCGTGACGCGGAAGTGAGAATAGGCATGGTCGATGGTGATGAGGCGATCGCCTACTTTGATCTCAATGCCTAATTCTTCTTGTATTTCGCGTTGGATGCAGGCTTCGATTGTCTCTCCTGGCTCGACCTTACCTCCTGGAAATTCCCACAGTCCACCCAGCAACCCTTCCTGTCGACGGCGATCGATCAAAATCCGTCCGTCTTCGTGCCAAATTACGGCAACCCCAATCATCTTATGGGGCAGGGGCGATCGCTGTTCAGATAGGGGGAGATCGTTTTGCATAGTTAGTCGATACGCCTCACAGTGACGGTTCCAGGGGCAAGCTGGACAGGCTGGGCGTTTTGGGGTACACACCGTTGCGCCCAAATCCATTAAGGCCTGGTTGAAATCGCGCGGTTGCTGTCGGTCTAGAATCGCTTCAGATAGTGCCCATAGCGTCTTCAATGCCCGATTTGGAGGCACCTGTAACGCAACAAGGCGAGCCAGCACTCGCTTTACATTACCATCCAGAATGGATACAGGTTGGTCAAATGCCGCACTCAAAATTCCCCCAGCGGTCGTTCGGCCAATTCCGGGTAGGGTGAGGGCGATCGCTAGCGAAGTAGGAAAGGTGCTGTCGTGCTGCTCTGTTAATATCTGCGCTGCTCGGTGTAGATTTCTGGCGCGGGCATAATAGCCCAGACCTTCCCACGCCTTTAGCACTTGCTCTTGACTCGCTAAAGCAAGGGGGGCGATCGCCGGAAACTGGTTTAGCCAACGTTCGTAATAGGGAATGACTGTCTTGACCTGGGTTTGTTGCAGCATGATCTCCGAGATCCAAATACGATACGGATCTCGACTGTGACGCCACGGTAAATCACGTCCCTGCTGAGCGTACCAAACTAGCAGATTTTGTCGCAGTGGCTCGACAAGAAAACTCGGCAGGTCAGTAAATTGACCTGCCGAGGGAAGGGAGTTAGATAGAGCCGCTTGCGTTGAATATAGCGCAAGATTCTCTGAAGTATCCTTAACTGAGGCCACAACGTGTAGAAATCCTAAACACGCTGATGATTCAGTATCAGCTTATTCGGCATCAAACGGAGTGTCACCTTGAAGCGATCGCTCAAACGTCATTCGCTGTTCGGCGTTGCGTAGAAAATAACCACTCATCATTGCTGATGCCATCAATCGTCCCAAGTGCTCTCTACTGGTGGTAATAGACACATCGAAGTGCTCTGAAGGCAACCCACCCAGCAGTCCAATGATGTTTCGTTCCATCACTTGGAACACTTCAGACGTACCAGGCTTTGAGAGCTGCGCTACGATGTCTGGATTCATCGACTGGACGTATTGCCATAAACCGTTGCCAGACTCGCCGCCTTCAAAGAGTTCTGAGAGTTTATTGGAAGCGTTATTCACGGTAAGGACCTCTTGAACCGTTTTTGTTACTTAACTTTGTTACCTAACAATGTAACAATCGCTTGCAGATTCTGAAGGTGGGCGGAACCGAACCTTTTAGGGGCGGATTGTGCGATGCAAAACGTTACGCTTCAGCCTTCAACTCTGACCTGTGATCCCCGACTGTACTTCTAAATTCTTTAGGACTTACGCAGTTGAATGATATTGCAGGCGCTCCGCGCCTGCAATCTCATTCAACTTTCTTGGTTTTTCGTGTTAGATGCGTAAGTCCTATTCTTAGTTTTTGACCGCAATACAGTCGATCTCAACTCGCACATCTTTGGGCAGCCGGGAGACCTCAACACAGGCGCGAGCCGGGGCGGTAGCTTCATTAAAAGCACCAGTGTAAATCGTATTCATGGCTGAAAAGTCGTTTATATCTGCCAAAAATACAGTAGTTTTAACGACGTCGTCAAAGCCGACTCCTGCCTCTTGCAGAACCGGCACAGGTTCGCGCAGCCGCGCACCACCTCGATCAGAAAGCGCGAGCCGAACTCGGTATCGGGCGTGAAGATCGTCGTGCACGGCGGGTCTACGGCCTCGGTCGACTTG
>JACMKL010000109.1 GCA_014380105.1 Candidatus Melainabacteria bacterium | reverse complement strand
TTCGATGCCGATTATTACGGGCTGATTTGCCGCAATGCTCACAAGCTGATCAAAGAATCTTCCGATTTATTTTTACCAAAAGACAGGCACAATCATTTTGTTTGTGAGGCTGACACGCCTCGATGAAGTTCAAAACACTACAAGTAGGCAACACCGACTTGACTGGAAGTCGCTTCAATGGTCAGGATCTGCAAATTGACCTGAATAGACGCGGATACGATTCACATCATCTGGTCTGGGAAAAGCAAGGTCAAAACGCTACAACACAAGAGCTGAATTTTCCTTTCAAAAATGCAATCACGTCATCAATATCAGCGTTAGAGAAAGAGCTGTCAGTCCAGTCTTTACTGTATCCGTCAGCTCTTGCATTAGAGCAAAACGAATATTTTAAGGCTAGCGATCTCGTTCACTATCATCTACTTCACACCGGTTGGTTCAGTCTTCTTAGTTTGCCGACTCTGACAAAGAAGAAGCCCAGTGTCTTTACACTGCACGATCCCTGGGCAGCTACGGGGCACTGCGTTTATCCTCGCCAATGTGAGCGCTGGAAAACAGGCTGTGGCTCCTGCCCTGATCTCGATGTGCTCTGGGCGATTAAGAAGGACAACACAAATTTGATGTGGAAAATCAAAGACCACATCTACAAAAATTCAAGGCTCGACGTCATTGTGGCGTCAAAATTCATGCAAGATTTCGCATTGCAGTCACCACTTTTATCGCGTTTCGACCTGCACCTGGTGCCTTTTGGCATTGATCTAGAAAAATTCAAACCCATAAACTATGCTGAAAAACGTCGAAAATTAGGAATTTATCCAGATAATACGGTAATTTGCTTGCGAGCCTCGGTCAGTCCGTTTAAAGGACTTGAATATGTTTTCGAAGCATTAGAAAAACTCACCACTGCCAAACCGCTGACAATCCTGACGTTCGAAGCAAGAGGGCAGTTCTCAAAATATTTGGGGAAGCACCAACTCATTGATTTGGGTTGGGTAGAAAATCAAGACGACATAGTAGACGCATATCAAAGTTCTGATCTATTTCTGATGCCTTCTACCGCTGAAGCTTTCGGCGTGATGGCAATTGAAGCAATGGCATGTGCAAAGCCTACAATCGTTTTTGAGGGCACGTCTTTATCCGAAGTAGTCTTTGCGCCGCGAGGAGGTATTAGCGTGCCTCAGGGAGATAGCAGCGCTCTTGCCGTGGCAATGGATAACTTGATCGACAATCCCGAACTGCGCCATGCCATCGGTGCACAGGCCCGCCAGCTGGCTATTGAGCACTACAGTTGGAACTCACACGTCAACAGGGTGATTTCTGTGTACGAAGAAGTCCTGGCAAAACCTAGCGCTTAGCGGCAATCTCTTTCATTCTGACGGCCAGTGCATGCGGAGTCAGCAAATCATTTTTCTCGAGCAGCGCTTTAATCTGAGCCTTGTTCATCAAATCTTTGCGCGAGTCGTACTCAAAGCCTGCAATATCCGATGGCTCGTATGACTGTGGTTGCAGCTCCGGCAAAATTGGAATAACTACATAATAGCCGTCACGTTCGGTAGAGCGATGTGACTCTTCATCCGAAACAAGAGCTTCATGCTCTTTTTCACCTGGACGAATTCCAATTACTTTGAGCTCGATACCAGTATCACCAATCATCACTTCTGCGAGGTCTTTAATGTTGGCAGCAGGGCATTTTGGCACATAAATTTCACCTGGCTTAGCGCCTTTCAAGCAGGCAAAAATTGTATCGACTGCATGCTCAAGCGGCAACAAGAAGCGAGTCATCGTCTCGGTAGTTATGGTGACCGGACCACCAGTGGCGATCTGTTCGTGAAATAGTGGAATTACCGACCCTCGTGACGCAAGTACGTTTCCGTAGCGCACACAAGCAAAGCGAGTATCTGGGCAATCTAGATTGGCACGTCCATATATGCGTTCTTGAATCGCCTTGGTCATTCCCATTACATTAACCGGTGTACATGCTTTGTCTGTTGAAACACCGATGACAGTGTCAACCTTTAGGCCATTCTCACGAATGGCACGCGCAATATTTTCCGCGCCAACGATATTAGTCAAAACCGCTTCGTAAGGGAAGTATTCGCACGCTGGAACTTGTTTTAGAGCGGCGGCATTAAAGACATAATCGGCATCACGAATTGCAGTCCGAACGGAACTGTAATCGCGGATATCGCCGATGTGGAATTGCAAAACTCTCTGATAATTGTTGTAGAACAATTCATCTGTAGCTACTGCTAACTTCTGGAACTCGAGGCGCATAAAATGCTGTTTGGCTTCATCTCTGGAAACGATTAAAAGCTTCTTGGGAAAGCCGCATTCACCTGCCAAAAGCCGTTTCACGAGCAATTTGCCCAGCGAACCTGTACCACCAAACACAACTACATTTTTACCAGTCAGCATAAAACCTCAGCGGCAGCCCGCTCAGCACATATCCAGAAAGCTGATCATAGCAAACAAAATCAGCCAAAAACCTTACGGAATTCAGCCAACTGAGAATATCTTCACACTTCCTAGGCTTGGTTTTGAGTAATTTGGTTGCTTACAGCTAGGAGATGCCAATCCGGCGTGAAAGACACTACAACCGTACAGCGCTTTTCAATGTCACAACTTCGCAAAAATGAAGTTGTGCGCTCGATGTTCGTTGCGCTGATCATTTGTTGTTTCTTATTTCCCGATGCGATATTCCTTCGAGCTGGTTTAAGTCAAGCATCGAGAAAGTTCGCTGAAATAGCCGGGCAACAGCAAGTCTCGGTTTATCCGCAACCACCTCAAAGAAAAGCGATTGATGCATCATTTGACGCTGGCGGCTCGCTCTATCAAATGGAACCAGCGCAGCAATTCATGCGATTTTGTTTAAGGACCGGTGAATCGCCTTACTGGAATCCATATTCCGGGGCAGGTCAACTTGGTCCGGAGACACTCGTAGATCTCAAATTCTCGTTTCAAACCATACTGATTGCGTTGTTGGGCGGAAGTCAAACTGTCATCAATCTCGTACTGATTTTTTCATACTATGTGGCAATTTCGTTTCTCTATCTTTTCTGCGTCAGGCGCCTCAATTTCGGTGCGATTGCTGCAGTGGCTGTTTGCTTAGCCTTCGCCTTCAATGGCTATAGCACTTCGACACTGGGTTCGAATACGGCACAAACCTATCCATACTTCCCGATTCTTTTATACTCGCTTACAACACTTGCTCTGAAGCCCCGAGCGGTATCTTTTGCTTTCCTTACAATTATCGACGCTGCAATTCTGTCGACAACTTTTTTGCCAACTACGTTCCTGGTGCTGGTTACCGCCCATCTGATTGCGCTCGTCTTCACTGTTGCAAACGCTGAAAACAATCGGCGACGCATTATTCTAATTACGCTAATGCAGATTCTAAGCATTCTTTGGGCATTTTGTAGTTTGGCATTTTTGTATTTTCCGATCATCGAAAGCTTTGCATACGTTGATGCAATCTCGATGTACGGAGAGCGTATTTACTACCCAGCCAACCTCAATAGCCTGCTTTCGTTCTTCTCCTGTAAGCATTTCTGGGAAGAGTATTGCGCCATTCCGTCCTCACTTTTGAACGGGAGCATGAATGCTGACGCGATTAGAGTGACAAATTCGATGTGCCACTTTGGCGTAACTACTTCCATTGTGGCAATTTGCGCCGTTTTCACGACTGGAAAAAACAGACTGGTCGCAATTACCTGCGTGACTATCCTGTTCTTTTCGATAGGCAGTTTTTTTGGTATTCCTGGAATTAGTGACTTGATAGAAATTCTTCCCGGGCTCAGAAGTATCGGTGAGCAGTATTGGTTCATGACGGTTGCCTGCGTTTTTCCTCTCGTTGTCGGCTTCGGATTCGAAAGCTTTAAAGGCATGAAAACGCTATCGTTAATTGCGCCGGTGATGGTGACGCTGACCGTTCTTATCGCCGTCGCATATCTGAATTCAAAGCTCGGCATCAGCTCACCAGATGCGTCATACAAACAAATGTGCGTAACCGTAGTTTGCGTCACAACGCTAATTGCTATTGGTCTTGTAATTTTCGCCGTCAAAAATGCAAAACTGCTTTTTGTTTCCAGTATCGCTCTCACCACACTATTAGGCTCCGAGCTGATATTCGACTTAATGTATTACCGTTATCTCAAAACTGATGGCTACAGAAATCCTTCATTTGCCTCTCAGTTTCTTCAGAAAGTGAGCGGAGTCTATCGAACTGCGAATTTAAATGAAGGCGTCGTGCCTGCAGA
>JACMKL010000108.1 GCA_014380105.1 Candidatus Melainabacteria bacterium | reverse complement strand
GCCAACCAGGCGAAATTGGCGGAGCTTGTCAGATCAGGCGACGTCGCTAAGTTAAAAGATTTCGCCCTGAATATTCAGGATGCCTTTGTTGCGCGAAGGACGGTAGACGCAATTGTGGCGTTAAAAGCAGCCAATATGTTTGACATACTTCGAGAGATAGGAAAGTCCGATACTCATGCTACCGGCGCCGCGTTGTGTGAGCTCGGATCGAGAAGTAATTTGCCAGGTGATACGGAATTTTTGAAGAAACGATATGAATCGGGCGATTTATTGAATTTACTAAAGGGCGAAAAGATAAGCGCTCTCGAATTCTTAAGGATAATTGATCATTGTGGCGCTGACTATTCCAGGCTGGAAACGGCAACACTTCTAGATAAATTCAATAACGAACCCAGAATAAAAGACGCGCTGGCCAAAGAGATGGTATATGTCAATCGCATTCCAGAGGCGAAATTTTCAATAGAGCCAATTGCTGCTGAAACACGCAAAAAGGCTATGGAGTACTTAGCTCAATCCGCAGCGACACGTGGACTGGTCGATCGCCTCACACAATCTCCCCTGCCAGAAGCCGCGGCTCTTGCTCGTAATGTCTTAATGGATTTGTGGACGACAGAAAAACAAGGTGTTGGCACCGGAAATGGTATCAACGAGTTGTTTGTGGGTGATCGTATCCATCGATTGGCTCAAGCATTTGCTCGCAAGTCGTGGAAAGATGGTGCAGACATAGAAGACCTGGTTAAGCGAGATAGAGCCGCAACTTCAGAATTAGCGGCTGCTGGTGGAGATTTGGCGCGCAAAATCGCTGGCAAAGGTGCAACCCGAGACGCTATTGGAGATATCGAAACCAATTTGATTTGGAGTCATCTTCGCGATGGACTGGAAAAGCAGCATCCACATTTGGCTGCTGAATTTGCAGCCTATGATAAAGCTACAGAAAAGGAGCAACGCGCCCATGATGAGTTAGCGTCAGTCCTTAAATCGCGTGGAGAAGCTATTGAAGCGGAGCTTGCACCACTGTGTAAGGAGATGGGAATAACGGTTCCTAAAGTAAGATTTTTTAGCCCTTCCCCGGGCGATTCCGCTGACGGATCTTCTATCGGTGGTTCAAATAGAATAATTCTGAGTACAAGGCTCCTCAACAATCAAGAGACTCTAAATGCCCAATTTCTAGACACTCTTTTTCATGAAGTGAGCCATGTTGAGCAGGACAATCTTGTAGTTCGAAGATTAGCCGACGAACTAAAAATTGGAAAGACAGCCAGTCCAGCCGAAATCGATGCCTTGCGTGATCTTTATGCCAAACGGCAAAAAACAGAGCGCGGTAGGTCCTCATTTTTTGAGGAAGTACTGAAAGTACGAGACGGTCAACCTTTAAATGAGACTCAAGCTGCTCGCGCTGACGCATTGATCGAGTCATTTAGAGATCACAGTGAGTTTGAAGCGCGGGAAAGTTCCCTTAAAAGGCGTGCCGACAAGCTAACTAGAACTGCAAAGGAGATCGCCGGTGGAGCCCCGCTGGAGAAATTTGTCTCCACAAGCGATCCGGAAGGCAGTGTTAAAAAGCTTTTGAAAACTAAAACACTAACATCTGAAATGAGCGAAACGCTGGGACGTTGGGCTGAATCGAAGAAATCACAGTCTCCCGAGCTTGAGCATCACGAAAAGGAATTGCGCCGTTTACTTGCTAGAAAGTGCAATAGCCGGGCTGAGAATATTTTAGACGGTCTTTATAGTAAATACGCTTCAAGAATGCATGAAGTTGAAGCCTGGACGGTCAGTCTGCGCACTCAATTCTTGGGGTCGGAGGCAATCAATGAGTTTAAAACTTCTGGAGCCACTCCGGAGGCTTTCAGGACATCGCCACCAAAGGTGGAGCCTTTAGCGCCAGGCGAGTCGACAGGCACAGCAATTGAAAAACGCGCCAGTCCTCAAACAGCCAAGTTAGACAGCTTGGAAGCAAAATCTCCTATAAGTGTGGAGAAACTAAAATTATTTGTCGAGCGCGTGGAGAATGGACTTCCAGCCGAAGGGTTTATGCAGGAACTGCAATCACGCTCCAAAGAATTTTTTGGGCAAGAGGGCAACTCCGACTTTCAAGACGCCGTGAAGAGAACGAAATTTCAAGAAAATGAAAAAATTAAGGCTGGCGAATCCAAAATGGTCTTTAGTAAAGGCGGTCAGGTGTTTGATTTAGCCTCATTTGAAGCCGCACCAGCACCAGGAAAATTTGTCGCGTCTGATGGTCAGAAATATGACCTCAAAGATTGCCGCATGGAAATTCAGTTAGGTAGAGGAACTACTCCAGAACAAGCTGTGCGCGAAACTCTTCTGCACTTTAATCGACTTAATGACAGGATTAACTCGGTTCCCGTGCCCGTCGGTGCTGAAGCAGTGGCTGCTAAAGCCGCTGCTGAAGCCAAACTTGCAGAAACACTTGAAGTTGCACGTGGCAAAATGGCTGCGCCGGGTGTAGCCGGCAGTAGCGCAGGTGAAGCCATTGTGAAATTGGGAATTTTCGAATTCGAAGGAAAATCGGTTGAAGTTTTCCTTGGACCGAAGAGCATAATCATAAATGGCGCAGCAAAACCCGCTGAATTGCTCGTCGAGTCAACTATTGAGAAAGCAAAGGAACGTTTGGCTGCAGCGAAAGATGAGGCGCAGCGCGAGCAAAT
>JACMKL010000107.1 GCA_014380105.1 Candidatus Melainabacteria bacterium | reverse complement strand
TGGTATTGCTCGATGATCAACAGATAAGTGTCTTTCATTCCATTGCTCCTCTTGCCCTCTTGTCGCTATTAGCGTCAGACAACGAGTATCAGGCTTTATTTCCGCCAACTGTGAACGGCGTTTCTCGACAAAACGCTTAAGCGGGACTTCGAGATCGCGAAATGAGAGACTAATGAAACAACGAACCATTGCAAAGGCTTTCTCGCCCTTGTCGCCCATAGTGAATTCATCATAGAAATGATTTGTGACTCGGCGAGCGACTTCTTCCTGACTGCGAGCGCCACCACCAAGTTCTCTCAGCTCGTTGCTGAGGTCGGTCATATCTTGGAGACTAAAAGAATCGATTGAAAACATCGCGCCAGTTAAACTTCAGGGTTAGTGGATTCCCGTGACTTATAGTGTACTTATGCCACCGCTCATAAGCATAGCCTTATATGGTTTCCCCCTAGCTTTCTCTGGAAACCCGCCACTATTAAAACCTTCGCATCGATCTCAGAACGAGATTTTTCCATAAATATATGGAAATCCGCTCAACGCTTATACGGTTTTCCATAGGTAAAATTTGCCAATCGGCGACAAGCTTTGCTTCGAGGCAAGACAAGTTCCTTGCCTGAGGCAGCCTTTCTGCACACAACAAATACGTAATCGCAAAGAACATTGTTCAAATAAATTTGAACGCATTCCTTGCGATCACGCAATATTCGAGTATCAATAAAGCAGCAGCACTAAGATGATGGACGGGATATAAGCAAGAAGCTTAGGTTGTACGGGTGAGCTTGTGCATTGGAAACACTCTTACTCTGTCCGCTCCCGGAGCCTCACGCCAACGGTCTTGCACCACTGGTGGAGTCACAGGTGTCGAATGACGCATGGTCGAAGGCTGGACAGAACGTGCAGCCAAGAACTCCGGAAGCCTGGCCGGTGGGTGCACCACTGGTGGAGGCAAAGGAGGCAGGCTGTTTTCTGCAAAAGCAGCATTCCCAAACGTCTGATCATCATCAAAGGCGATGCGACCATCAAATTCTGCCCGACGAGCCAAATTCTCGAGTTGAGCAGACCGCCGTTCTTTCATCACTGCCCAGCCACACCAGCAGAGACTGGCGGCAAGGAACAAAAGGAGCACGGCGTGTCCTTTTAAAGTGGCCAAAAGGTAGCAGGCTGCTACCACAGGTGCAAGCGACAAAAGCGCTGTCATGGAGCCCTTCTTTTCTAATAATTCTCTTGTAAAGACTCTTCGCGGTGACAAAGAGCCATCATGTTATATATACAATACATCCCACAGAGCATTCCGCAAAGACTTGATTTTGTTCAAAAAACTGGTAGTGTTATTAATTCGTGCTAATTTCCAGGTCAGGGCGCACCACCGGCGCCACCGCTGAACGGATCGCCACCTGCTGGAGTCGCTTGACTACCCTGCGCAGGCGGACTCGGAGCGGGTTCGACATCTGGAATGATAGAGCCGGAATTTTGCTTCTGACGACCTGATGATGTGCCACCACCACTGGCGCCAGCATACTGCGATGGTAGTTCAGCCATCTTGGTACTAAACCAATTGCTGCCGTCCTGATATTTGACCTGAAGAATTCTTACCTTTAGAGAGGTTGCTCTGGGATCAACTCGGTCATGCTTCCATTTTTCGTTGCCTGTTGCACCGGGAGTGAGTAGCTCCAGGTCGGGTGCATGGAAAGTGCCGCGGTCGTTATTTTCAAAATCCATGAATCGAATTCGAAATTTGACGGCCGAAATTGCTCGATCCGAATTATTCTTGTAGTCAATATAGATGCGAGCATCAATCGGAACATCGAATGGATCCAGGTCCAATTCGCCCCGTCCGGTGACAATAGCGACCGGGCATCCAGATTCAGGCACAAATTCGAGTTCTAAATTTCGAACTTTTCCGGGCACTTGAGCGTATACATAAGTAGGCAGATAAATCGACGAGATGGCAAGGATGCAAAAAACAGCAGATAAAAGTGGACGGCTCCCGGAGCACTTTGGTCTAAAGGCAGCTTTCATTGCTGCCAGTCTTTTCACAATTGCGCATTTTTCGACAGTTGACACGCTTGCAGGGGGTGAAGAACTTCGATTTACCATTTTGCACACCAATGATTTGCACTCTCACGCAGAACCCTTCATGGACAGAGGACGTATGGTTGGCGGATTCTCCAGACTGGGGCATTTAATCAAAACCATCAGAGGCAATACACCTAATACCGTGGTCGTTGACGCCGGAGATATGTTCCAGGGAACACCCCTATTCACTCATTACCACGGAGACGTGGAAGTCAGTCTGCTTAACAAGATTGGCTACGATATGTACACGATAGGCAATCATGAATTCGATGATGGAGCCGAGAATTTGGGACTTCAGTTGAAGAAAGCCAAATTCGATGTGCTCTGCTCCAACATAGACACTAAAAGTCAGCCGGAACTTGACTCGGTTGTAAAACCATACAAAATCAAAGAAATTGCCGGCAAAAAAGTTGCCTTTGTAGGCGTAATGACGCCTGAATTGGAAAGACTTTCACTCTCCCTTGGTGGAGTCAAAATTAAAAACCTCGACAAAGACTGGATTGAACCAGTTAGAGAGGTGGTTGCGAAGCTTAAGGCCGAAGGTATAACCCGCATTGTCGCCATCACACACTGCGGTGTGGATTTTGACCAGCAGCTGGCTGCAGGAGTGCCTGATCTTGACGTAATCGTTGGTGGTCACAGCCATACTCGACTTGATAAGCCAATTTACGTCAGCCATCCTGATGGGTCCGAGACAATTATTGTGCAAACAGGTAGCTATGGAAGAACCCTGGGTCGTCTCGATGTAGCGATAAAAGATAATGGCGAACTCGACACCGCGCAGACTAAATATCGACTGATTAACATCACCGATAAAATCGTAGAAGACCCTGAAATCAAGGCTTACGTTGAGAAAAAAATCGAACCCTTGCTTTCGCTCAGACAAACAATTGTCTCGCAGGCCGAAGGCGATTTTGACAATCGGTGGGCAATGATGCCCTGGGATTCTGCGTTAGGCGATCTGGTCACTGACGCACTTTGCCAAGCAGGCAAAGAATATGGCGCAACCATTTGTCTGCACAACCGAGGCGGAATGCGTGGTCGCATCGAAAAAGGACCAATCACTCTGGAGAAAGTACAAGAGATTCTACCTTTCGATAACCGAATGAGTTTTGCAACCATCACCGGAAAAGCCTTACTAAGCGCTCTAGAACACAGTGTTTCCGGACCGGCGGGCGGAAGATTTCTCGATGTCCACGGTTTAAAACTCGGCTACGATCCAACTATGAAACGCGGCAGTCGTCTTGTTTTTGCAATGGCTGAAAATAAAGACGGTAAGTATTCGCCGGTTGATCCGCTCAAAGACTACAAAGTGGCAATCAACAATTACACCTTCCATGACGGTGAAGGATACGATTTTAAGGATGCCAAAAAGATAGTTGATTCTGCAGACAGAGTTGCAATTCCATTTCGCAAATATCTGGAAAATCATCCTGTAGTTAAACCACAGACACCATCACGTATTGTGCCGATTACTGACGGTGTTCTTTCTGCAAATAGAAAAGATGAAGTACTGGCAAAAGTAAAAAATACGGTCCCGGGCTCAAAAGTGCAGCTGCTTGCTGGTACTGACCGCGGTGCCACATCTTATGGTAATGGTATT
>JACMKL010000106.1 GCA_014380105.1 Candidatus Melainabacteria bacterium | reverse complement strand
TGACCGGCGCGCGAGTCTGGAGCGCTCGTGCGGGGATTTTTGCAGGTTTTCTTTCCGCATTTTATCCCGCTTATATCGTTAATTCGGGACGGCTCTACACTGAAAGTTTTGCTACTTCGATTTGTTGTTTTATCATTTTTAGTTTGTGTATCGGCTTTACTGGTGGTAATCGAAGACGGCTGCATATCTTGTTCTTGGGGGCTGCCCTGGCTATTTTGCAGATGAGCCGATCTGTGATGGTGATACTTTCAATTGCTGCTTTACCACTGACCTTCTTCCATGAGCGCAATCGTAGTCCAAAAGCAAAAGTATTTGTCCTGTTGCTAGGAATGTGCTGTATCGTCCTGCCCTGGCTGATGGCGCAGAGAGTAATTTTTGGAAAGTCCAGCCTGGTCGTTGATCGAGTTGGAAATTACAATTTATTTGTGGGCACCAATAGTGATATCAGTGGATGGCTGTCGTATCCCTATCCAGACGGTCGGGGCGTAGAGTCAAAACCTGCACTGAAAGTCCTCTCGGAGAATTTCAAAAGAAGCCCGGAACGTTTTTTCAAGCTGATGACGGATAAGCCTCAACGCCTTCTGAAATTTCCCTGGAATGATTTCCGGACATCAATTGGACCGTTTTCGTTTTGGAGTCAGGTTCTCTACCATCAAGTGCTACTGTGCTTGTTTGCCTGCGGAATTTGTCTCACTTTAGTCAAACGCAAAATAGGGACGCCTCAAGATAGTGGCGTTCAGCATGCTAGATATTTTGTCTTCCTGTATTTTTTGGCGCACTGTTTGTATTGGCTATTCATTACAGTCCCGAGATACAACTTGACGGAAACCCCTGCTCTGATTTTGTTTGCAGCAGCTGGAGCATCTGCAGTTTTCGGACTCGCTTACAGAAATTATCCGGCATATATAAAGGTGGTTTTGTCAGCAATTGCCTTTTTCCTGGTGGCGAGAGTCGCAGAACCAGGCGGAATTTTAATTTTGAGTGGTGGCAATGTTTTGCTGGCTGCGGCTTATTTGAGCATTGCAAAAATTGCTTTTGGCATAGTATTTTTCGCCTACCTGTATGAATTATCCGGATTGAGCAAAATGGCTGGGCGCTTGCCACGGCGAAGTTTTGCCGCATGTGCCGTAGTCACTGTTTTACTTGCCTCCCTGCCTGTCCGCGCTAACGGGAGAATTGGTGAGTGGGTGACTACGCTTAAAAATGCTAACGACAAAATTTCGCAGACAATAAAATTATCGGCAGGCGAACGAGAAAAGCTTACCCATCAAGCTGCCTATATCCTGGTAGATACGGCCGGATCTCGGGCGCTGAGCCAGAGCGGACGAATTACAGTCAATGGTAAACAAATCGAGAATGCGCTAATTCCCGGCATCTCACTTACTCAGGATTTCTCCGCTATCAAGCAAAACGGCAAGAGCGAACTCTATTATGAGTGCGAATGGATCTACGATTGTATGACCGTTTCTGCTGATTTGAGCAATCTCGATTTAAGACAGTGGTACTGGCTGCGCGTGCCACCGGATGTAGTGAATACTGCAAAAACAGCTGGACGCTTTGATATTGAAATTGAAAACAAAGATGGCAAACTTCCAATCAGAATTTTTGGCGCTCATGTCAATAAAAACGGCACTGCCATATTGCCTTCTGTCGATTCTTCATCGTGGGAGAAGGCATTTTACGGAGTAGAAAGCGACAAAGAATTGACCTGCCCGCGATACGATTTCAGAATCAATATGAGTAATCACTCAGAGTCTTCTGTATCTATTCGTGAGCCGAAATATCACTCGGGTGCCTATTCCATATTGCTACTCACGGCTCCTCTGGCTGAGGGGCAGGCCGCTAAACCGATAGTGTCTATCGATGATTTGCCACAGCAGCAATATTTCGTTGAGCCTGGAATGCGTCGTGATTTTTCGATGCATGTAAATTTGAAGAACTTCCATAATGAGATGGCAATTATGCGATTGCATGGCACATCTGCTTCGGAGAAACCCACAAAGGTTCAGCCTGTAGTAGTTCTTTATGTGGGTAAGAAAAATGGTCGAAACCTGCCCTATCCAGTGCGCTGGCTGCCGCGCACCCTGCCTTCTAATAGAGAGATGACCACTTTCGATTACAGCTTTCCTCTAATGCCATCTTTGATTGGTGGCGACATTAACACTATCAATGTTTCATTCTTTCCGGAGAAGAGCGGCAGTAGGCTCGAAATAAAGGATCTGAAACTTGAAATTAGCACGCTCGATTTCAATCCCCTTGCTTTTCGCACTTCCCTTCACTAGACTTTCCTGATGCGTATTTGCCTCATAATTAGCCAGTCTCAGCCTACCCCTTCAACAAGTGACGAGGTAGCTTTCTTTAAAGAGTTGGCTCCCGCGCTGGTTGGCGCTGGGCATGATGTTACTTTGCTGACCGATGCAGTTCGGGATTTCCAAACGCAAGGTCTGAAAGTGCTTCCAGTGAAAGCTTCTGAAAGTCTCAAAAATTTGAGATTGGCACAGACTGTTTTGCCGAAGGCGCATGGTTTTGCTTACAAACAGCTTGGCTTTTGGAATACTTTCGTCAGTCTCAATAGTGTGCAAGCTTTTGAAGTCGTGCACGCACCAGCCAGTCAGGCTGGTGCATTGCTGGCCGCTGTCGGACGCGAAATTCCTTCAGTATTAACTGTTCATCCGCAATTCTCAATTGATAAATCAACCAGCGCCGCCTTCGACGAGAATTTTGAAACTCTTGTCAGCGACTACGTTTTCAATTGTGCTGATGTTATTTGTTTTGCGTCTTCAGAAATGAGAAATGCGTTCGCCGCCCAACTCGCTGATATAGATCGCATATCTGCGTTGGATGAAAATCCTGGACAATCGAGTCACGCTCAGATTATTGCCTGCTACGAGAAAGCTGTCAGTGACTTTATCCTGGTGCGAAAGCCAAAACTATATCGTCATGGTGCACAGAGGCTTGTTAAGAGCGCTGAAGATATGATCATGCTTTTTGACCGCATGCTTTATGACTTGCTTTTCCGCGTGTCCTATCGGTTTCGCCTCAAGCACTGGATTTCCATGCTCGTCTCGCGTCCTGAAATTTTTGCCCGCAAGGTTCGACAAAGTTTTGGATTAAGGAGCTAAAACTCTAACTGGCGACCTTCTCATGTTCCGGAAGTGCGCTCAGTGCAGCGCTCGCAGGCACCTGAGACGAATTTCAATTACGCTGACCTTCATATGGTCTGTGCTCTCACCTGTGGTGCGCTAGACTTTGACACTTAAGACAGTCGGGAGACACCTGGATGAATTTTCAAGTCAAAAAGCAACACGGTTTGACCCTCTTGTGCGCGATTTCCGCACTTAGCCTGTTTACCGGTTGCACCGCTAAGCCTGGTGAAGGCAGTGCCACACAAGCTTACAAAGGCATCATTTCACTCGACGGAATTAAGTTTGGTCTGCCTGAAGAAAGCGCAAAATCTGCGATCTTATCTTTCGTCGCTGACCCTAACGTCAATCTCGCTGGTTTCACCCAATATTTGAGTCGTACTTATGACGCCAATGGTGGACAGTATGCGATTGCATATAAGGACACTCTGCCAAAGCAGTTGCGCGTTTTGTATGCTCAGAAGCCAATCTCCAAAGCTGACGCGCTTGCGAAAATCGCCGCTTTGCTGCCAGCTACTGCAAATCCAGAGTCTAAGGTAGACGATTCCGAAGTTAAGGCTGGCAAAAAAGATGCACCAGTCGAAACACACTGGTACGGCGACAATCTTAAGTCAGAACTTATTTACACTGGCAAAGATGCAACTGCCGTTAAAGTCGTCTCGATTGTTTCTGTTGCTACGAAAGCTTCCGAAGCTGCAAAGGATGCTGTGACGAAGTCTGCTGAAGCTAAGGGCGAGAAGAAGGCTGAATAATCCGACGCTTGTCAACCGTGCATCCATATTACAGATAAGAATCTGTTTCTGGAGCAGGACTGCTTGTCGTGATAACATCTTGGGAACTGAAAGCGCTTTGTGCGCCGTCTCCTTGGGAAGCCGATGACTGCCGGATTGCAAACACCTCCGAGCCCTACAGCTGAAGAGCCAATTTTGACCACTCGCAATGAAGTGGTTGAGGTTCCGCCTGTGACAGCTTTGCTTGGTTATCGAACGATGATCAAGTTGATGGTCAAACGCGATTTTCAAAGTAGATACAGGGGTTCGCTTCTGGGCGCGCTCTGGCCGTTAATACACCCGATCGGGCATTTGCTGCTCTATACCTTTGTCTTTTGCGTTGTTTTGAAAGTCCGCTTTGGTCAGGATGGCTCAACCGGTAATTTCGCACTCTATTTAATGAGTGGATTGCTTGCCTGGGGCGCCATCTCCGAATCCTTGGCGCGCTCGACGACCTGTGTTTTGGAAGTACCTAATTACGTCAAGCGAGTAGTTTTTCCTCTCGAAATAATACCGCTCGTGGTGGCAATCTCCGCGCTCGCTACTCAGTTGGGCGGAATGCTCATATTGTCTTTGTGTGCTGGTGTCTATCAGCAAGCACTGCATGCGAGCTTGTTGTACATTCCGATGATCATGTTTTCGCAAGTTCTGTTTATGGTCGGATTGTCCTGGATATTAGCCAGTCTTGGCGTATATGTCCGCGACATCAGACACTTGATGAGTCTGGCTTTGTCCGCCTGGATGTACATGACCCCAATTGTTTACCCTGCTTCGGCACTGCCTGAAAATCTCAGATTTTTGGTATGGATAAACCCGGTTGCCGGTATGGTTGGTGATTACAGACGTGTGATGCTGGAAGGCAAAGCACCTGATTTTGGAATTTTTGCAGTCTACACGGCTGTTTCGATAGCACTGTTTTTCGCTGGCTATTACTTCTTCATGAAGACCAAGCGCTCTTTCGCGGACGTGATGTGAGATTTTATGGACGTAATTCAAGTAAATAACATCTCAAAAAAATACAACATCTACGATCGTCCGGTTGATCGTTTGAAAGAGATTTTGACGCGCAACAAACGAGCCTATCACCGCGAATTCTGGGCTTTGCACGATATCTCTCTAAAGATCAAACGTGGAGATTCTGTGGCTTTGCTTGGACCGAATGGTTCTGGTAAATCGACACTGCTACAAATTATCGCCGGCGTACTGCAACCAACCGTCGGAACTCTTGCAGTCAAAGGTCGCACCACTGCCATCCTTGAATTGGGTGCCGGTTTTCAGCCGGATTATACCGGTCGCGAAAACGTCATCATGAACGGCATCATTCTCGGAATTCCAGAGAAAGAAATCGAAAAACGTCTCCCTCAAATCGCTGAATTTGCTGAACTTGGAGATTTCTTTGATCAACCAATCAGAACTTATTCTTCAGGCATGGTCGTGCGATTGGCTTTTGCATCCATGATCAATGTCGACCCCGAGATTCTTTTGGTCGACGAAGCGATGGCCGTTGGCGATAGACGCTTTCAGTTGAAATGTCTGGATAAAATCTATGAATTGCGTCAGCGTGGAACAACTCTCGTTTTCGTCACACACGAGCCCGGGCAAGCCTACAAGTATTGTGAAAACGCTGTTCTGTTGAATGGTGGCAACTTGATGATGCAAGGCTCCGTAGATGATGTTGTGCCTGCCTATGAAGAGCTGATGAGTAAAGATGGTCAGGTCGCTCAGAAAGTATTCGTGAAAGCCCCAGCCTTAACTTAAGTCGGTTAGTTATTTATTGATGGGAGCGTCTGAAATGCCCGATGCCCACTACATCAATTCCAAGCTTGCCGAAATATATGATTTCGACAGTGGTTGGTCTGTCGATCGCGATTTCTATTTCGGACTGGCGGGTTCAGAGCGTCAGAGAATTCTGGATCTTGGCTGCGGCACAGGATTACTTTGTAATGCCTATGCGGGCAAAAATCATGATGTCACTGGCGTCGATCCATCGCGAGCCATGCTGGAAGTGGGGCGTCAGAAGGAACACGGTAAGGACATTGACTGGATTGAATCGAACGCACAATCATTCGAAACAGATAAGACTTTTGACTTGATTATAATGACCGGACACGCCTTTCAAGTTTTGCTTGAAGATGCTGATGTGCATGCCACTTTCGCCACCATGCGGGAACATTTAAAACCTGGCGGGCTGATTGTTTTTGAGTCCAGAAACCCTGCGATTGATTGGGCGAAACAGTGGGATTATGCAATCACTCTAGAGCTCCCGGGCGCCACTGTCAGTGAGTCTCGGCGATTGATATCGTTTAAAGATGACCGGATGGTTTTTGAGCTTAGCTATAAATTTCCAGATGAAAATTTGCAGTCAATGAGCGAATTGCGCTTTATGTCCCGCAGGGAAATCACAGAGCATTTGGCTGCCGCCGGGCTCTTAGTTAAGGACGTTTTGGGCAATTGGGATGGTGCTGTTTTCGATGAGACTATGTCTGAAGAGATGATTTTTATGGTCACTCGACCTGAAGACTGAGGCGACATGACGGTTCGCCGACTGTTTCACCCCTGTCGTTTACAGCCCGAACGCGCACCTGATAATATCCTTTGCCTCTAAATAGAATGCGTTTCAGGCGAAAATCGGTCTTCGTGTTTTTGACCGGAAAGCGCGATCCGACTGCGTCTTCACCGTTTGATTCGCGGAAATTCTCAAAGAAGAAATTCGGTTTTGTTATTTCAATCAACAGACCCGTAGCGCCCGGAATTTGCCCGGCGTCGGCGGCAAGATTGGTTTCGGTAGCCTTCAGTGGATAGACCCCATTCTCAGAGCAAGTCAGCTGCGTCAAATCGATTGTAGGAGAGATTTTCGCCTGGTCGGAAATTTCAACAGAGTGTAGTTTTAGCTTTTGTGCGGCAGGCAGAACGATATTGAAATTGTTTACTTCTCCATCACGAAACCATCTCCAGTCTCTCGACAGTGGAATATGGATAAGTTTTTGCGAGTTAGTCTTGTCGGACTTTAGTTTTACCTTGAGCATTGGTTCGGCAGTCATGTCCTTTTTGAGTGGGAAATTCGGACTACCCCACGAAACGCCCACGTAAGCCCCATCTGCTGGCTCCTGCGCTTCCAGATTGATTGTCAGAAAGTCAGTTGTTAATGGATTAATAGACTGATTGTTGATAGTGATTTCACTACCCTGCCTCTGTAATTCTTCAGGCTCGAATTGCTTTGAAGAAGGGGAGGATGATGATTGGGCGCTTATAAATTTAACGGGGACAAAGTGAGTTGCGTCGGACCACACATAGAAGGAAGCACCATTGGACACCAGCTTCTGAAGCCGGTTGGTGTCTATTTCCGGAGTCGGCGAGTACATAATTGGCTCAAAGGTTGAGAACGTAGATTTCACTTCTTTATTGTTGAAAGGCGGATTCAACATCGTGCGAAAAGTGTCACCATTCAGGAGCATATGTGTGCCTTCTGACTCTTTCGGAATGCCTAGAAATACTGTCTGATTATTGGCTTGTTCATTCAATATCTTGATAGACTGTGCGTTGACGGCCTTCACCTGTTTGCCTGCATGTATCCAGATCAGATTTGTCTTCTGGCAAATATATGCGGAGATTCCAGCAAAAAGGATTGCCACTACCCATGCCACCAGCCGCGGTCCAGAATAATATGTTGACTTTATTTCTTTCTCTTTTGATTGGAATAGCATACTTGCCAAAATGCAGGAAAGTGGCATCGTGAAAAAGAACAGGAAGCGTGCGCCTTCCAGGTGATAGCCAAGCCCCCAGAGTTTGTAAATGGGCACAAGCGTGGTTAACGACCAGCCAATCAAGAAGGCAGTGAAACGAAATGGTATTTGCCCACTGAAGAGGCGCACTGCAAACAGGGTGGTTGTCGCCACATAGAAAATTGTCAGAACATTTGCTATTTGCGCAGCACCAGCGAAATGTCCGTTTACGAGTGGATATGCAATTCTGCGCATTGTGTCTACGTCAAGCCAGCGTGCCAGGAGATTTTGTTCCTGGCTGGCACCAAAGCCCGCTACATAGCCGCCCACTAGTGTGCCGAGCGTGAGGTAGCGAAGCAAGAAGTACACGCAAGTCGCTGCCAAATAAGGCAGCGAGAAAGTGAAAGCACCTTTGAATTTCCGCTTCAGGTCGAAATTGTTTCCGTCTTCTTTTAGATAGAAGAGCCCGATTAAAAAGGCGACTACAGGGATTCCGATGGCCATCTCTTTGATAAAAAGCGCTGAAATAAACAGAGCAATTGCTGAGATGGTGAGAGTCTTTCGGTCGCCTGTCAGTGATTTTAAAATGCATAAAATCGATAACAGATAGAAAAATCCGCATGCCGTATCCACCCGTCCCACAACCCATGAGACGCTTTCACAGTGAAGAGCGCTGAGAGCAAAAAAGAGTGAGGAGAAGAATGCGGTGAGGCGATTTGCGAGACTTTCGGGTGACGGTGCCAGCCGTTTGACGATAAAGTAAAGTAGGATGCAGTCGCCTGCGTAATAAAAGATGTTGGAGGCATAATAGCCAAAAGCACTACCTTTCCAAATTATGTAATCGAACAGAAGCGAAAGAAGCAGGAACGGTCGATACACGCTCATACCCGGAATTTGCATGTAGTTGCCGGTGAAGTTGCTTAAGAGTAGACCCGGCTGACCATTGAAGATGCGATGTATATAGTGCACCTCGCCAAAATCGTCAGCAAGGAAATAACTGGTCAGTGTGCGTCCAAAAAGTAGAGCAACAACAAGCAGAATAATGCCAATATCAATTAGTGTTGAAGGTTTTGCCATAGAAAAACCTATCGCTTTGATGCTTTTCTATTGAATTTTTTGACCCAGTGCGAAACTTTGAATTTGAAAGAATGAACAAACATCAGGTCATAGAGGAAACTATCGAGTCTGTCGGACGTACTGCGGACAAGGTCCAGTGCTTGCTCAAAGCCGCCGATTCGCTTAGTGATACTGTTTCCTTCACTAGAACGTTTGATTGCATTCTCATAGAATTCAACGCATTGTTTGGCAGCTTGCCTGTGGCAGTGATTATCGAGAATATATTGCCTGGATTTGAGCCGCTGCGACCTGCTTTCTGCAGAATCACTAATCATCAATTTTAGTTTTTCAGCGACTGAGGAGGCAGAAAAACCCTCGGGGCTTAAAATTATACTTTTATCCTTCAACCAGATTTGCTCATCCAGGAGCGTTTCTGCCACCACCGGCACACCACATGCTAGTGCCTCAAGGGCAGCGTATGGTGTTTCATCCTTCCAATCAAGAAGTAGCGCACAGTCAGCACTTCTCCATAGATGCGCTGAAATTAGCCTGGACATTCCGGTGCTAATAATCATATTAGAGGCAAATCCAACTGCAGCCAACTCTTCTTTTATTTGCGCTTCACTGTCTTCGGTGAATAGGTCCGGAGCCACAATTGTAATTGCCAGATCTGGAATTTCCGCCATCAATGCACGCACTATCTCGACGGCTTTTTGCCTGACTGCACTATTTTTAACAGGCATGCGAATAATGAGAGACGGTTTGCCTTCCACATCCAGAGCTTTCTCACCTTCAGGACAAAACAATTCTGTATCTAGCGGATAGTTGATCAAGTGAGCGGCTGCCGAATTGTCATTCTTTGCTAAAAGGTCTGAGCTGATGGCGACAGTGTCATCCGATAAGCTGACTGCAATATTCTGGAAAAACTTCTCGAGTTCATTTTCAAATTTAAAGCCAGTGTCGCCCAGAAAAGCTAATTCCTTATCAACAAAGACAGCACGCTTATCGTACAGGCGCGAGAGAACAGGCGATGCGCCAGTCAAGGCAGGAATGACAGACTCACCATAACTACAAGTTGCGTCGACAATATCGAATGATGTCTCTTTTGCGCATTTTAGATACTCTCTCCACAAGGCGACGCTCAAGTTAAGCATCAATCTGGAGCGTGGTATCGTATGCGCCACCAAGCCCGTGCGCGGCTGCTTTTTCCAGCTCACTCTTGAGACTTTGACGCCGTCTTGATAGGTGTTGTTAATCGCTGTTTCGTCTTCAGCACAGGCAATTACTTCAACTTCGTGACCCAAGCCAGCAAGCCCATTTGCTAATTCTAAATTGGCACGCCCAGTGCCACTCCAGCCGAAGTCTGGAGGAAAATGGGATGTAATCATGCAGACTTTCATGTCGCTTTAATCAAGCCTCAATTATTCGGAAGAAGAGTGACGTCATAAATTTCACGCCGCGGAATTGCTACCTTTTTCAAGCATTCCAGTGTTTTGAAATCCACAATGCCAATTTCTGCACTCGCTTGTGTGCCAGCTCCAGGCTTGATGCCGACTCTGTGGCGCAGGCTGCTTAAGCCCACAAAAATATGTTTGTCGCTGAATGCAATTCCTCTCGTGAATGCACCATCGAACATCACTTCTTTGCCTTTGTCTTGATCAAAAAATAGCAATCGTCCGGTTCTGGAATCACAGATCATTTTTCTGCCGACTTCGTCCAACCTGGGTGTATGTGGGCACGATAAGTGTGTTTGCAAAATTTCCTGGCTTTCCATATCGAACACTATCCCAGCTTCCTTGACACGCCCTTTGTAGGCACGGAAGTGTGGAAATTTTCCGAAAGCGGACACCACGATTTTTTCACCCCAGACATCAATGCAATTGATATGCCAAGAATCGCCAATCCCTGGAAATACCCATCGCTTCAAAATTGTGCCTGTTTCCGACAAAGTCACTATTTCATTTGTAGAAGTCGAGACTGCATACAGCTCACCGCCGAAAATGCGCAAGTCGTGAATATCACCAATGGATGTGTTCAAGAATTCTTTCGTCGTTTTGCCAGGTTCATATATGCGCAGACGCATGTGATCAGGTGACAAGAGCGAAACATAAAGTTTCTGACCCTCCAGCCACAAGCCGGAACACGACGGTATGTGCAAACTATATAGTTTGCCGCGATGAAGAAGGCAAAGCCCTTCTTTTGTGTCGATATTCGGAATTGAAATAAGAAGCGTTTCACTGATTCCGTCAAAACCGGAATCGGGAATTTCACTATGAGGCAATTCTTTTAAAAGATATTCTGCCAGCACTGGCCGCTCCAAATCTGTTTTCCCAGTTGACTTATTGGCGTTTGTGAGCGCCGGTTAAGTTAAGCCAAATGCAAGTTTCAGTCGCACATCTTTGTAGCAGATAGCGAGCTGAGATTGTAGCAAGCGCGGTGGTGTTGCTTTTAAGTTATTAAAGTTCCTCTATCAAAGGTAATTAGCTAACGTCAGTCAGGACCTATACAATTGAAGTTGCCGAGCGCGTTTACAAGTGCCTGCCAGATTACTAATGCGATATGCAAATGCCTTGTAAATCGCAGTGAGAGCTTTCTATCGTGGATTCTGCCGTCGAAATTTCAGCTAAAGATTTGCCCGCTGGCTCAAACGAGCCCGTATCCGGAGCGAAGCTTTCGCGTATATCGATCGTCTATGGTGCAATTGTTAGTCTGATTTTCGCTCTCATTCTGTGTATTTGGCATACGCTCGATCATCGACAACCTTCGATGGATGAAGCAGGGCACATCTTGTGTGCTTTCAGCTACTCCGATTTGCTCAGTCATGCGCACCCTTTCAAGGGCTGGTGGTGGACCAAGCTTCTCACCGTCAATAATTTTTATCCGCCTGCGGTTTACGCCTTCAACGGTTTCTTAAAGATATTTTTCGGGCCGGATCGCTGGGTCGATTGGCTTTCTCTTGCTCTCTATGATTTTGCGCTCACATTTTCTGTTTATGGAACTACGTTGCTTCTCACTGGTCGCAGAACTGCTGCAATCGTGGCTTCCGTCTGCGTCAATTTTTATGCTGAACTGATTTTCCTCAGTCATACATTCCTGCTTGATTTTCAGGTGGCTTGCATGATTTCGGTGGGATTGTTCTGCATGGTCTGGTGGAATGAAAAGCCGACCTGGAAACGGGCGATTTTAACGGGTTTTGCACTCGCCTTGATTCTAATGACAAAGCAAGTCGCAGGCGCTTTCCTGGCTGGTCCTGGGCTTTTCTATTTCGCCCGCTGTTTTTCGGATCTGAAATCGGGCGGAAAGACGCGCATTGCGCAGCTTGTCACGATGGCATTGATCGCGGTTATCCTGATGGTGCCATGGGCAGTGGCAAGCTACGGATTTATTTCTGAATTTGCCGAAACCAACAAAAAGGTAATTACTTCGACCGTTGGCGCCATCTCGGTTCCGCAGGCGTTGCAGCGCGGCATTCGCTATTATTCGTTTGTTTTTCCAGATGTAGTGACGCCGCTCATGATGGCCCTCTTTGTGATTGGTGCGGCAATCAGCGGAAAGAAAGCGCATATTCGCTTTTTACCGGTCACCTTGAGCGCTGTTTTAGGCATTGTGATGATCAGTCTCCTGCCGTGGCAATTCCCGCATCACCGCTATGCCGCAAGCGCTCTAATTGCTCCGGCGGTCTACACAGGGTGGGCTTTCAGTCGGGTCATAAATTGGAAGTTCTTGCCTGGCAAAATTGTCCTGGTGATCGTTTCTGTAGTAGCTGTCTTGCAGTATTTTTCACTTTGTTTTTTCCCTTATCCTTTTGCGCAGCCGACTTTCATGGTCGGCTTGTCCGATTGGCTCGGCGCAAAAGCGTCAAGTATGGGTGTAGAAACGCGCGGTAAATCGACTCCAGTAGCATTTCAAGACTGGGGACAAGCGTGGGTTTTGGAGAGCATTGAAAAACGCGATCATAAAGCGCCACTCTGGCTCAATGTGATGGCAAATCACGTTGAATATAATCCCCACACCTTTAGCTTGATTGCCAAAGCAACCGGCAGTTTGATCAAGCCGACCAGCTCGCGCACCTGGACAGTGCTTGGTGATACGGTCACTTTCAGCAAAGCGTCAGCGTTGTACTACCACTGGTATCTTCTGAAAACTGGTGATTCAGGGCACAAACTTCTAAATGAGGAGTCGCGCATTGCCAACGAAGGACTACTGAATTTTGTCCAAAATAGTGGCAAATTCGAAGAGATTGCTCGTCGAAAAGTGCCCGACGGCAGTGAAATTCTCTTGTATCGCCAAAAGAATTGATGGTGTAAATTATTGCTTTCCGGCTGGCAAAAACTCACAGATAAGAAGCAAGACGCCCTAGCGGTGTCATTTATTACTGCTCTAATTGTGGCTGTATTTTGGAAAACTGTTTTCCTGGCTGAGCCAATCTCACGCATTTTCTTGCTCGCCAAGCGCGATGTTTTATTTAGAAAATACTTTACACTCGGCGCGAGTGGCTTTGACGAGTCTGTGTTTTTGCTCCTAATGCCTTACTACCATCTTGTTGCAAATTACTGGAGAAGCTTTCAATTGCCGCTCTGGAACCCCTACACGGGCTGGGGTGTTCCGTTGTTGGGTGATATTCAGGCAGCGGTTTTCTCCCCACTTAGAATTCTATTTGCTATCAATCCGTCACTGCATTTCTACAATATTTTGCTCGTTTTCGAATTGATGATAGCGGCAGCCGGGTGTTATTTGTTTGCGCGTGAAATAAAACTGCCACGTTATGTCGCTGCGTATGTGGCTCTAGGCTACGCGTTTTGTCCCTACAATATGTATTATCTGGAGCTTCTGTCAGGAACATCTTCGGCGCTGTATCCGCTAATTTTCTGGAATTTTGCCAGACTCGCCAACAAGCCGTCCATCACGCGAGCATTGCTGTCAGCTGCTTCCTGTGCAATTTTTATAGGCACAGGACATCCGGAGTCATCGTTTATTGGCATCACCTTTGCGACACTGTTTAGCCTCCTGATTTTCGCCTTTACTCAAAAAAAAGGTTCGAAATTTAAAAATACCGTCACTGGTTTCAAATGGATAGCAGTGGTGGCCGGTCTGGCTTTATGCTTTGCTGCGCCAGTCATTCTGCCCTTTTGCGAGTTCTTTTCTCATGCCGATTGCTATAAATTTGCAACCGACAAAAACGCAGTTGCGCCCTGGCAGGCTCTGGTACTAAATCTGGTGCAGGCCAATTATCTTGGCGCCTCGCCGTACACAGGTGTGTTTGGCGTCCCCTTCCTTCTTCTGGCATTTTTCGCCAGAAAAAATAGTCTTTACTATTTGCCTGTGGCTATCTCAGGAATATTGGCTTTTCTTTTTGTCAGTCGCCCTGGTTTTCTAAATGATGTCCTCAACCTGTCTCCTCTCACGTATGTGCCAGGGACGTACTGTATACCAATTTTTATTCTATTTATTTTGATCGGCTCAGGATTTGGCTTCGCATATCTCGTCGAAACTTTTGCATTTCAGAAAAATAAATTTACTCTGCTATTTGTAGTGGCTCTTTTAGTCACATGTTTCCTCCCACCTGCGCTGGAACTTCTGCATTACGATTTTAAATCTGGAAGTTTTGACAATGGTGTTGCCCCGATGGCGTTTGCGCCACGTCTCTGGTTTGTGACAGTGGGTCTCGCTTTGGCTCTGACAATTTTTATTTTCTTCAAACAAAAAATTGCAACTCCAATTTTAATAGCTTTCATTTTGGCTGCGAGTTTCGTAAGTCAGGCGCAAATTGGGCGGCTCTCACTGCCGATTCAATCAAAGTTCAATTTTGACTATGAGGAGCCACTGCCTTTCCTCCATGACCGTAAGGAGCGCGCGCTAGCAGTTGGATTTGATGTTCTCAGTCCAAATACAAATCTTGTTTTTCAAATTCCGAGCGTGGGTTCTCACAATGTGATGACGCCGTCTAGATACAAGGCTTTCATGAAGGAGCTAGGCGCTAAGCGCAACACTTTCAACACACTCGTTGATCGCACGCCGCTCTCACCAATGATTGATTTCGCCGGCGTGAAATACATTTTGTCATTGGCACCAGTCTCAGGTGTCGGTGATCCAAATCTCCCAGAGCAGGCATGCGAAATGGGCTCCGAACCTATTCACTTCGAATCGACCGAGCAATTGACCTTGGAGAGGGCTTCACTCGGATACGACATTGGTAAGGCCGAGACTGCGGGCACAATTAAATTTGGTGTTGCAGCTGATTCCAGAAAACGCTTTGTATTTTCGGTCGTGATGCTGGACCAGGCGGGCAATACTCTCTGGTATGGCGGCTTAATTGGCTGTTGTCCGACCGGCAAAAAGGTTGTTAACTTCGAAGTGCCAGTTGGTATGCCAGGACTTGTTCCGCTCACCTTGAAGGCGGGTGACAAATTTACGGTCGGCATTCAGGTCTTTGACAGCGAAAAAATGAAATTCATCAAGCCAGTTTCTGGTAGCGGACTAAAAATGTCTGAGCACATAATTTGTTTGAAAGATTTTGTTTTTGCGTCACCTGATACGAAGTCTGTGAATTCCCACTACAGGCTGGTTAGCGAGTCTGGACGTCAACATGTTCGAGTCTATGAAAATACTCGCACACTGGGGCGAGCATATCTAATGTTCAATTCGGTTTTTGCAAGAGACGAGAGCGTGGCACTGAATATGGTGTCTGCCGATGGCTTCGATGGATTAACTACGGTTGTACTTGAGAGTGGGAAGAAACAGCAAGAATTGTCGCCATTGGTTAGTGTTGAGCGTGGGAAGGCTGTGACGCTGGGAGTCAACGAGCCTAATTGTATTGAAATGGATGTAGATAGTCCGGCTGATGCGATGCTTGTTTTGACAGATACGTTTTTTCCGGGCTGGAGCGCTCGCGTTGACGGTAAAGATACTGAAATTGTGCTCGCCAATTACTTGTTTCGTGCAGTAGCTGTTCCTAAAGGCATTCATCACGTCGCCTTTACTTATCAACCAAACAGTTTTCTGATTTCTCTTCTGCTCTGGATTCTGGGAGTCATAACGGCAGGAATTTTGTTGGTTAAAAATCGAGTTCGAAAGTAGACTAAATTTCGACCACTTCTTCATTAGATTCGACGTTAGCTCTTCTTCTCTGCCCTTTGGCGGCGCCGTTTTCTTCTGTGAGCTCGAGCGAAATTTCGTTCATAATATCGCGCGCTTTGGTCATCAGGCGCTCTTTGCGCTCGGGCGCTACTTCTTCGAGATAAGTATCAAGTGCCACCATTGGTGATGACACAATACTTTCGTTGAGTTGCGGCAATCGTGCGCGCGAGTGAGTGACGATAATTTCAGGCAGAAAGCGTGACGATAGAGCGGCGCTAGCCGCTTTGCGCAGAAGATCTTCGCGAATATCCGGCAATTGTGTCTGGTCGACTTTGTATCTGACTCTCAAAACGCAGCCTGGCTCTACACCGGCTTGTATTTTTTTGACTAGATGCGCGGTTGGATCTTCTGATCCGGTAACATCAGCCTCAATAGTGATAAATGGTCTGGGTTTGATAGATACAAATTTCCAGGTGGTTTTGTTGCGTTCTAAAATGACGTGCACAAAGCCTTTGTCCTGGCTTTCTTCGCCGAAATCTACCCGCTCCAGGCTGCCTGAATAGACAATGCAAGGCGAACTTTCTCGGATAGTCTGAAATTTATGCACATGACCAAGAGCTACATAGTCGATATTTTTGTGAATAAAAATGTCAGTTGGAAAAGTCTGGGTGTAGCCGATCAATAACTCTTCTTCTATTCCGGCGGTGGCTATGTCGACAGTCATGTGCGCAGTGACGACCGTAGGAATTTCAGGATCTAATTCTTCGTAATAACCTGCCAGCAGTAGGCGCGTATGGTCTACAAGGATGCGATCGAGCTCCTTGGCGGTCTTGTCAGCATATTTGTCCAGGGTCATCAATTGATGTTTGGTCAAGTGCGGAATACCGATTAGTTGAATCGGACCGCTTTTGGTTTCGAGTCTTTGAAAAACGGGCGCATCAACCGTCAATACCCCCGGGACTTCCAGACTCTGGAAAACCGAGAGCGCGTGGCTGGTCGTAGAGCGCAAAATCTGGTCGTGATTGCCAACCACCAGTATCGTCTTGATATCAGCGTCTGAAAGGCGTTTGAGCTGCCTTGCAAACATCTTTTGATAGACAGGTTCAGGTGATGCATTACGGTAAGCGTCGCCTGAAAACAGAAAGACGTCTATCTTGTGTTCAATTGAATAATCGACAACCTTGGCTAGCGCACCGACAAAATCTTCAAAGCGTATGTTCAATCCGGTAATGGGATTCACACGACCATGAGACTCGCCGGAGCCGAAGTGAATATCAGAGACGTGAATTATCTGTGGCGCCATATATTTCCATTGTTGTCACACCATGCATTATAAGCATCGCGACGATGCAAAGAGGGGGTGCTTGAGTTAGTGGAGTAATTTCTAACCCCAGGAACTCGCACAATACGGTCATTAGCTGCAAAAATCTCTTATTTGCAGGCGGCGTGAATAGTGGCAAATAGCAGAGACAATTTGATTTCGATAATTCTGCCTGTGTGCAATCAGGCAGATCATATCGAGCCCATTATTAGTGAATACGTAAATGCGCTCGAAAAAGTTCAATCAAATCTTGAAATAATTTTGGTCACCAATGGCTGTCGCGATAATTCTCCTTCCGTCTGTCAGGCTCTGGCGCAAAAGTTTTCTTATATAAAAACGCTCGACAGCCCCCAGGGTGGCTGGGGTTTAGCAGTTCGCCTGGGATTGAAGCAAGCAACCGGTGACTTGATCTGCTACACGAATTCCGCTCGCACAAGCCCAGAGCATCTTGTTTTACATATTTTATACGCAGTCGCTTTTCCACAAGTGGTCATTAAAGCAAATCGCAAGATACGAGATAATTGGCGCCGCCGGCTAGGCTCACTGATCTATAACCTGGAATGCAGGGCCTTCTTTGACCTGCCAACCTGGGACATCAATGGCACCCCAAAAGTTTTTCCAAGAAAATTTGAAAAACTGATGCAGCTCACGCGCGACGATGATCTCATAGATGCTGAGTTTAACTGGATTTGCCGAAGAGAAAACTATCCTGTTATTGAAGTGCCCGTCCTTTCAACAAAACGGCATGGTGGTAAATCCACAACCAATTATGGCTCTGCTTTTCGCATGTACTGGGGCGCTTATGAACTGTGGCGCGAGGCAAAAAACTGAATGCCACCGGCTGTAAAAAAAATAAAGCCTAAGAAAAATCAGCAGAGTAAAGCACTCAATGCGCTGTGGGCGCGACATAACGCTGAGTGGCGCGACGCTGCTCAAGTATCTAGTATGTGGAAAGATGCAGAATCCACTGACCCGACTTTGCTTAAATACAAGGTGACAGGCGCATTTTTCGATATTTTAGAACGTCAAAAAATTGCTCTAATAGTCAGTCGCGAATACGAGCATTTGCTGCTTTCTCTGAGTCAAAGCGCCGGAAAACCGTCCATCACTTATTTGCCGTTGCCCCATCCATCTGGGGTGGCGGTTGATGTACAGAATCAGAAGGTTTTTGTAGCAAGCACCAGAAATCCAAATCAGCTGCTCGAATTGCGACCGGTGGCTGGTCTATTGAATAGACTAGATGTAGAACTGCCAGAGAGTGTCGAAAAGAATTTAGTTGTAACTCGCTCACTTTATTTGCCTGGCTGCATCTATATGCATGACCTGGCCCTTATTGACGGTCATCTACATGGCAATGCTGTCGGACACAATGCCATCGTTACTCTAGATTTTGAAAAAGGCTTTGAAAGAGTCTGGTGGCCAAAATGTATTGAAGATAAGCACAAGCCAATTTTCGAGCAAAACCATATCCAGATGAATTCTATTGCTGCCGGAAAAACTCTGGCAGATTCGTACTTCTCCGCATCTTCCGCTGTTGTTTCGACAAGTAGACCAGGCGAGCCGAATTATCAAGTTGACGGTCGAGGAGTAATTTTCAGTGGCAAAACCAGAGAGCCAATAGTTAGAGGACTGACACGACCGCATTCAGCTCGCTTCTATGGCAAACGATTGTTTGTAGACAACTCCGGATATGGCGAGTTATGTGAGATTAAAGACGGTAAGAGCAGCATCGCTGCGAAACTGCCGGGCTGGACGCGCGGTTTGTGTTTTGCTGGTGATGTGGCCTTTATTGGTACTTCACGCGTGATTCCGCGTTTCTCTCAATATGCTCCTGGTCTGGATGTGTCGAAAAGTGTCTGTGGCGTTCATGCGGTCGATGTCAAAAGCGGTCGTATTCTTGGCAGTATCACCTGGGCGTCCGGAAATCAGATTTTTGCGGTCGAAAGCATGCCAGTTGTGATGTCCGGCGGATTGCCCTTCTCTTTGAAACGTGACTTGAAAAATGAAAACCTTGTCTTCTACGCATTTGAGACCGATTTAAGCGCCGGGAAGCCAAGTATGAAGCGTCTTCAATCGACAACTGATGCGAATTCTGGTAAATCTTCTAGTCTATTAACGAGGGGTAAGAAAAAATGAGCGGCGAATTCCGTTTACTGATGCTTGGTGCCATGTACGAAAATGGTGGCAATACGACGCATCGTTTTTTAGACGGCCATCCGCAATTGTTTGTCTATCCATTTGAATCGCAGCCAGGAACACGCCTGGTCAACGATCACCTTTCGTCGATGTTTCCCGTCAAGTACAGATGGCCGGTTTTCTCCCTGGAAGCGACACCGCAGGAAGACTACAAGGCAATTATTGACGAAGAATGCAAAGTGCGCGCCCTCACTCCGAAAGTCAGCAAATTCAGACATATGGAATTTGATTTTTCGGACGAAGATCGCATGAAGCACTACGTTGAGCATGTTTTGAAAACTGGGCGTTCGCGCGCAAACAACATGGCCGCATTTTACAAAGCAACTTTTGAGGCTTGGAAAAACTTCAAACGCTCGGGCGAAGAATGCGTGCACGTGGGCTACAGCCCCATCATTGGCGTTGACTCCGATAAGATTTTGAACGACCTGCCGACCTCCCATGTTTTGCACATAGTGAGAAACCCCTGGTCCGCATACGCTGATACGAAGAAGCGCCCCGTGCCGCTTTCGTTGAATCACTACATGCTCGGTTGGACCCTCAATCAGTATCATGCTTTGATGTTTAAGGAAAAATATCCAGACAGAATGCACATTGTAAGAGCTGAAGACGTAATGTCCGACTCCAAAAAGGCGCTCGGTCAAGTACTCGAAAAAATGGGATTAGAATCATCAGATACTCTGAAAACTCCAACATGGAATGGCTCTCAATTGGAAGAAATCTATCCCTGGGGCACAATTCGAAAAGCTACACCGGAAGCCAATATTGCCACAGCTAATGAGCTTTCCAAAGAAGAAAAAGAAGCGATTGCAGCTTACACATTCCAGTATCTAGATGTGTTCGACTATAAGTCAATCTTGAATAGCAAACTGCTCTCGAGAGCTTGAAGCCGCTGAGCTAGTGATTTTGCAAAGGTTAGCGCACCGCAGATGGTGTGCGCATTTTTAGCGCCAATTCTAGGCCTGCAAAAATGGTCAGAGCAGACATCAGTAAACCGACCATAGAATCAGCCTGTGGGAAGCCGAGCGCGATGCCGACGCAACCAACTGCGACTGCAAGACTGGTAAAACCGTCCAGGTGAGCGTGGCAAGCGTCTGCAATTAATGCCTGACTGCCAATCTCTTTGCCTATTTTCATTCTGAACAGTGCGACCGTCTCGTTTCCGATGAAGCCGATAAATGCAGCTATGGAAACAGCAGTGAGATGATGGACCGCTTTAGGGTGGAAGAGATGGTCAATGGATTGATATCCGACCATTAGTCCGCTAATTAAGATTGATAGAACAATCACGGCGCCTGCCGCATCCTCAAGCCTGATAGAACCGACCGAAAACCGCTTGCCAGGCTGCATTCGCCCTAAGTAAAATGCCAGCCACAGAGGCAGGGTGCTCAAGGCGTCGCTAAAGTTATGTATCGTATCGCCTAATAACGCCACACTTCCGGACATAGAAGCTACGCCAAGCTGGATGACAGCCGTTAGTGTGAGAATAATCACAGACCATTCGCTCGCCATGGCTCCGTATTCGGACGCCAAAGGTGAATCTTGGAAACCCGAGCCAGGACAGCCTTCTGAATCTCTTTGGGAGATTTGAAGGGGAATTGGCGCCGGATCGTCAATGTTGCTGAGACTTTGCATGCAATGGCCTTCCCAGTCTAAAATGTTCCCTGTACTAACGGTTTCAACCTTCCCCGTTTGGGGGATGGCAGCCGTAGAGGCGAGGGATAAATGGCAAAGAAACAGTCTGGTGGCGTCATTCACAATAGAGGTGATGTCGTCGAGATGACCATTACTTCGATGGCTCCTGGTGGTGAAGCATTCGGAAAGGCTGATGATTTGCCGGTCTTCATTGAAAGGGGTGCGCCCGGTGATGTTGTTGAAGTCGAGCTTTTCGATGTTCGCAAGAAATTTGCAAAAGGCAAAATCGCGCGCTTCATCAAACCATCTCCCGACAGACAAGAGCCGCCGTGCAAGCTATTTAAGGTCTGTGGTGGCTGTCAGTGGCAACATCTGGAATACTCAAAGCAACTCGCTCACAAAACTAGCATCGTCAAGCAAGCAATGCAGCATATTGGTGGACTGGACTCATCGATAGTGAAAGATTGTATTGGCGCCGAGAACCCGCTGTTCTACCGTAACAAGGTGCAATTTCCGGTTCGCAATCCGAAGGATTCTACTCGTATTTTGGCAGGCTATTTTAAGCCCGATTCTCACGAATTAGTCAACATAAAGCACTGCCCAGTGCAGTCGGAAGCACTCGATAGAATGCTTGAGACCGTCAAAGAAGTTTTGGAATTACATGAAATTCCGGCCTACAACGAACGCAGTGGTGATGGCATTGTCCGCCACATTCACGCTAGAGAAAGTCGCTCAAATGGAACGATCTTAGTGACACTGGTAGTCAATCTTGAAGAAGGCGATTATCAGGAAGTTTTGGAAGCCGTTGCTGATGAAATTTTGGCTCGTCATGAGCAAATTATCGGTGTTGCTGTCAATTACAACACGATGCGCGGCAATCGTATCCTCGGTGATACGACAGTACTTATCGACGGAGAAGAGGCAATTGAAGAGGTGCTGCGCGCCACTGACGAACGTTTCCCTCTCAAACTTAAAGATGGTCTGAAATTCAAATTGTCTCCGACAAGCTTTTTTCAAGTCAATACTGACCAAGCGGTTCGTCTTCTAGAAGTGGTCTACGACGAGGCTTTCGGTACTGAGCCGCAGACTATGAAAATTCCATTGGTAGTTGATGCCTATGCCGGTGTTGGAGCAATTTCATTGTTCTTGTCACCAGGCGCAGTGCGAATCAGTGCTATTGAAGAATTTCCGCAAGCCGTCATTGATGGTCGTTTTAACACCGAAATAAATGAAATTAGAAACGTCGAATTTATTGAGGGTTCTGTCGAAGAAGTGCTTCCGCAGTTTCACGATACCGGCGATAAAATTGATTTACTTGTATTAGACCCGCCCCGCAAGGGAGTTTCGCCCGAAGTGCTCAGGTCTGTTGTAGATTTGGCGCCGCCTCGCATAATTTATGTCAGCTGCAATCCGGCCACTCTGGCACGAGATTTGAAATTGTTGGCCAACGGTGGCATCGACCCTTATCAGAAGCCCACAACTGTCGAGATTGATGATCAGGGGCAAGAAACTCGGGTTGTTGCTCAGGAAGATGGAAATAGGCCCATATATGGGTATAAGACTCTTCGGATTCAACCGATTGACCTCTTTCCACAGACCTATCACGTTGAATCCGTGGCAACTTTAGAAAGGGTTCTTCTCGATGGTCCTGTCTAGCATTTGGAAACGTCCCGACGGTTCGCGGGAGCCGCTGCCCCCCAATCTTGTCATCCTTCATGAGAAGTGCATTTCTCCTGTCGCTGTGCAGGAAATTTGTGCATCGGTAGGCTGGAGCAGGAGAGAGCCCGATTTGATCACCAAGGCACTTTTAAATAGCCTTGCTGTGGTTTCGATTTGGGACGGCGAACTACTGGTCGCTTTCTCAAGAGCCACTGGAGACGCGGTTTTCAACGCTACTGTCTGGGATGTTGTCGTCCGACCGTCCTACCAGCGCCGCGGATTGGGACTTCTAGTCATGAACGAATTGTTGAAAGAACTTGATACTTTTCCAATTCCGCTGGTCACTTTGTATGCTGACCCGGGCACCGATGGCTTTTACAAACGCTTCGGTTTCTCTTGTGATCCATCGGGTGTGCGCGGAATGTTCCGAGAGCGGTTTTAGGGCTCTTTTGTGGTCTTTGCAACGGGCTGTTTTCCGAATTGCTTTTCGCCGTGTTAACGGAAGCTTGAGACTTCGCAAAAGCAGCGTAATTTCATGATAGAGTCACTTATTGCTTGAATATTAACGCGCCTATGAGGCGGGTCAAATTTTGTTTTGGGGGATGCGATGAAGGTAATTTTGCAGCAAAACGTTCCAAAGTTGGGCGGCGCCGGCGACATCGTCGAGGCAGCACCTGGCTATTACCGCAACTTTCTGCAACCGCGTTCTCTAGCTGTATTGGCTACTACCGGTGCACTGAAGAAGCGTGACGAAGACACAGAAATCTTGCGTAAGAAAGCTGATAAGGCTAAACAAGAAGCGCAAGACTTGTGTCAGAAGATAACCGACCTCGGCACCATAAGAATCGGTGCCAAGGCTGGAGATGGCGGTAAGCTCTACGGTAAGGTCACAAATAAAGAAGTTGCCGCAGCAATTAAAAAGGCTACGGAAATTGATGTTGACAAGCGTCTCATCAAAATGTCGAACGACATCGGACAACTCGGCATCTACAAAGTTAGTGTTAAGCTGGCTCAAGATGCACAAGCCGAATTGAACATCGAAGTTGTTCCAGAAGGCACCGAAGATAAGGTTCCGGCTCCAGCCAAAGAAGCTAGTGCTGAAACCGAAGCTGATGATGCTGATGAAAACGACAGCGACGAAGATTCTGAAGACGCTGAATAATCAGTCGATTAAAATCTGATTTTTAAAACGCTCCACTTGTTGGGGCGTTTTTTTGTTATCGGAAGCATCTTCGTGCGCTGAATTAGCGCGCTCCCATTTACCGCGCTACAATGTTTAAGTGCCCCGGATGGTGAAAAATGAGATCGCCGAACAATAAAATTCTGACGTCAACGTTGATTGCAGCACTCTGTATTTCAACTCAAAGTTTGACTCAAAGTGCCCATGCAAGAACTTTGAGCGAAGCAGAAATTATTCAGACTATTCATGTGGCAAAGATTTTTAAAACGCCAAATTTTAGAGCGACATTCAGTGATGGCACCGTTATCGTCAACATGTACCGAAATCCGAATGCCCCGGAGCGAGATCTGAAAATTGACGCTGTTCTTGTCACCAAAGCTTTGCGCGATAGATATCCGGCAGATGTAAAAGCTGTTTCGATGAATTTTTACGATCAAACGAACAGAGCAGCCGTACGCCAATGCACGGTACCAGAACAGATGATCAAACGATTTGCATCTGGTGGTATTACTCAAGATGATTTGCTCAGTTTTTTGACTGTCACCAAAGGCGCAGCTGTGGTTGCGACAACAGGGCGCGCGAGTGTCTCTTCTGTTTCGGTGGAGCAAGTCAAAAGATATTTACCAGTTGAAGGCTATAGATTTGAAGATCGGATTACGCTCTGGCAAAAATTGAGGGAAGTTGCCACCAAGGGTGGAAACTTTCAACAAGCCTGGGCGCAGTTTATGCAGCTAGAAGCACTGATTAATAATGGTGCGCAAGGCTCTGAGACAGATCGCTTTTTCCAGGCTCTTCAAACTGCTACGAGTCAAGCCATCGAAAGCGCTCAAGCCCATATTACGGCGCAAACTATGCAAGACAATATAAAACTTGAGCAAAGTGTCGCGAATGCCGACTTTCTGGGAACGGCTCCTCATCCTGGTTTTGCATATATTCGGCGAACGGCTATCTGGAACGCATTACGTCAAAAACGTGCTCAGGGAGTTGATATTAGTTGGTTTGTACGGAGCTTTGCCGCTTGTGAAAAGGCTTGTCTGACAAGCGGAGACACTCCTACCAACAGACAATTGGTGCAAGGTGTAGAGCGCCAAGTTGGCATTAATCCATTACCGTTTTAATTGATGTCTAATCCATTGCATCAAGGTCAGGTTTTGCTTGAAATAAAAGACCTTTCATGCAAGATTGGACAACAAAATATTCTTTCAAATATTCGTTTCTCCTGCCTTAAGGGCGATATCGTGGGCGTTATCGGTCCAAATGGTTCAGGAAAAACTACTCTGATGGAATGCATCGCCGGGTTGCGGCCCCAGCATTCAGGCATCGTGGACGTTTCAGGAAAAGCCATAGATCAAAGGGATCGTCACAAGCATTTTTTCTATCAACCAGATCAGATTTTGCCCTATCCGGATCATGCTGTATTTGCTACTCTGAATTTTTTCCGCCAGATGATGAATGTTTCGCAGGTCCGTTTGAGAAATGTCATCGATCGGCTTAAGCTAGAGCCGGTCCTGAATAAGAGTGCAAAAGACCTTTCCCGCGGTTATCAAAAACGCCTGTTAATAGCAATTGCGTTGCTTTCCAAAAACGATATATTGATGCTTGACGAACCGTTTGAGGGTCTCGATATCAGGCAGACTAAGGAAGTCGTATCGATTTTAAAAGACGAAAAAGAACTAGGAAAAACTTTAATTCTGTCTATTCACCAGATTGCAGATGCGCAGAGAATTGCGGACAATTTCTTGCTGCTCTCTTCAGGAAAGCTGCTTGGATACGGGGATTTAGGTATGCTTCAAACTGTCGCCGGACTCAAGGACGGCACTCTAGAGGACGTCTTCGTTGCATTGACATGATTATGAAAACTACTCAATCCAATAAATATCTCGCACTCTTTACTAAGGAAATTCGAGAACTTTTTGCTTCGCGATCTTTCTGGGTAATGCTTCTATTTCTTTCTCCACTGGTTGGATTTAGTTTTATTGAAGCTGCGCACATTTATTCTGCGGCAAGCGCCACAACCCTCGGCGACGAAATTTTACTCAATAGCTTGAGTCCGTTAGAAGGTCTTGTTATGCCTACTTGCAGTGCTTTGTATTTGAGCGAAACCTTTTTTCTGCCGTTTGTTGCAATCCGAATTCTGGGAGTTGAAAAGCAATTTGGATCATTGAAATTTTTATTGCAACTCAGTCCTCAAATGTATTTGCCAATTGCTGTAAAGGCACTAGTTGTACTTTTCGCTTTTGGTGCGACTTTAATTCCTGTAATTTCGGCGCTGATTATTTGGTCACAACAAGGTGGCTATTTGTATATGCCTGAAGTGGCAACCTTGTTTTTGGGACACTTACTTTATGCCATCGCCATTATTGCAATTTCCTTTTTTGCTGTCGCGATTACAGATTCTCCTCAAACGGCTGCCATAGTGGCATTAGCGTTTACGATCACATCCTGGGTGATTGAATTCGCTGGTCAGAATCAAGCAAATTTTAAAGCTTTGAGCTGGCTATCTTTAAGTGCTAATCTGCGCGCTTTTGAAAATGGCATGTTTAGTTTGCCCACTACCCTGGGATTCATTTTGGTGTCAATATTCTTCCTGATTTTGAGCGCTATCTGGATCAGGTCAGGTCAGTCTTTACTGGCGAAACTACGTGAAACATCCATCTGTGCCTTGATAATTTCTCTTTTGGCATTTTGTGCATCGAATGCTTTTTACTTTCGTGATTTCAGCGAAAATAGGATCAATTCCTTCAATCCCAAGAATGAAGCGCAGCTCCTAAAGCTCAATAAGCCATTGAAGATAATTGTGCACCTCAGCCCTGAGCACTCAGCTGCTGTAGACTTTGAAAGAAATTTTGTGGGTAAGTTGCGTCGTGTTGTTAAGAATTTTCAGGTTGTATATATAACACCTGATGATTCGGGAAAATTTGGAGAGGGCGATCCACTATTTGGTGAGATTGACTATGACTATGATGGTGCCAGGATGATGACTCACGATGTAGGACCAATCAAAGGTTTGGAAATTCTACATCTACTAACCGGCGTTTCTTTAGAAGGAGAGTTGAAATCTGTCTATCCAGGGCATCCTCATCATATCGATGTCGAGAATTACAAAATTTGGTTCTATGCAATTTTGCCGTTGTTAATTGTTTTATCGTGGGTATTGGCTCAGAATTTTTTGAAGAAACGCTATAAAGGTGGATTGAATGTCGGAAATTAGATTGAAGACCAGAACGTTAGAACTCGCATCTCTGAGTTTTGCGTTTGCTGCATCTACTGTGTTCATATCAACTCAGTCTATGTACGCTGACGAAACTAAGCCAGTTGCCAGTCCGAATGTGAGTAAGGCGGAATCAATCACAAAGATAAACTTTGAAGATGACAGTGTCGGTCAAGACCCAAAATCATTTGCGACGATGATTGGTGATTGGTATGTCTCTGATGATAAGGGCAATAAAGTCTTCTGTGTCGACGGACGCAAGTGGGCAAAAGGTAAAGTCGCATCAGGCGTTGCTGAAAAAGCTAGAGCATTGTATGGCGACCGCTATGCTGAGTTTCTGGACCGCGTCCAAACATTTGCGTACTTCCCACTTGCCGTTTTCAAGCCAGTTGAAAATTTCAAGAATGGCGATATCTCAATGCGATTCAAAGGCGTGGGTGGGAAAATTGATCAATGCGCTGGCATTGTTTTCAACATGAAGCCTAATGGTGACTATCTGATTTTCCGTGGCAACTCGGCTGAAAACAATGTGGTGCTTTGGAAGTATGAAAAAGGAAAACGCAAGGCTCTAAAATGGATTCGTAAGTTGCAGGTGCCATCTGGTCGCTGGAACGAAATTTCGGTTGCAATCAAAGGTGCAAAAATCGACGGATTCTACAATGGCAACAAAGTTTTGGATTACACATTTACAGAACCGATTGACGGAAAAGTCGGACTCTGGTCAAAGGCTGATAGCTTGATGTATTTTGATGACTACACTGTAACTAAAGAGTGATCATGCGCTTCTCAAGAAAAACTTATCCCTATTTATTTCTTGTGCTTGGAATTTTTGCGCAATCAGGTTGCACAAATACGATCGCAGTCAAACCTGATATTGCTTCCGACAATATTAAAGTGAAAGTACTGGAGCCGAAAGTAATAACTGAATATTCCAAAAACGTAAATGCTGAAAAAGAGGGCGTTGATCCTTCGAATCATGAGACTGCCCGCACTGAGTGGAATTATGGAATAGTTCCAGAGCTAGGGTTCAAGATTTTGAAAGAGGAAAAGGTCGGCAATGAGTACAAGGTAGATTTGAAGATCACTTCTGTTGATTTGAATTTAGGGTTGCCGATTCGTTTATTGATATCAGATAGAGCGCCGCCAGATGTGGTTGAGCACGAGAATGGTCATATCGAAATTTGCAGGCGCATTTATGCAAATGCAAAAGAATATGGAATTCAGTGTTCCAAAAAGGCATTGGGAAAAGTTTTTAGCGGCATGAATGCAGATAAGAAGGTGGCGATAAGCCAGGCGCTGCGTACAGCTGGGCAAGAAATTGCTTCACCTTATCGGGGTCTTACAGCCGGAAACGCCAAACAGGTTTCAGACCAGTACGACTATATATGTCAGCATTCCAAAGAAAAACTACCTGTAGATAAGGTAATAGAGATGTCTTTCTCAGAGATCCAAAGACAAAACCAGAAAACTAGCAAGGAATGAATGTATTCGCGTTTAAAGCGAAAGAGCCAGGCTTGCCTGGCTCTTTCGTTTGCGAGTAGGGTACTCGACGTGCGTTGGGAAAAAACTACTTTTTGAAATGGCCTTCGAATAGA
>JACMKL010000105.1 GCA_014380105.1 Candidatus Melainabacteria bacterium | reverse complement strand
AATCCAAGCACGTAGCCCGCGTCTGCTTTCGACATTGCCGTGACATAGCAGACCATACTTATCGCGTAGACAATCGCTCCGAGTGAGCAGTAGAGCACGAGAGGACCGCTTACACTCCAGCCAGGATGCAGGTGACTGAGCATGCCTAAAACGATTGGAACCTGCGGAATTTGGCAAATTAGCATCGCGAACAGAACGTCGACACTCGATGCGTGATCCAATGCTTTCTTGTCAAAAATTCCCCAGATTCCCCAACATGCCAAACAAATCAATACCAATCCGTTTAGACCGAATTGCGTGGGGAGTGATACATCAAAGTTACCAAAAAATTCTGGCAAAGGCATAAAAATTCCTCAATAGCCTGGCATCGTAGCAATGTTTTTACTCCAAGACAGAAACCCTTAGGCTCTTTTAAAACTTCCTCGTTTCAACTTCGCTGCGAACATTAGGCGAATCTGCGCTAGATTTCGTTTCAAAAGTGTGGCAGTGAATGATAGCTGCAATAGAGGAGTTGGAGCAGAAATTTTCTTGGATCGCATTTCTTAAAAAAGATCAGCCTCATCAAAAGTCTTACTGGGTAAGGCTACAGTGATTTTTTCGGTGCGTAGCGCCGACTTGGTGCAATCAGTACCTTGTGTTAACTTCAAAACAACTTCGATATGCCTTTTTAAGACAACCATTCAACTCAAACCCAGAACCGAGCTAGTAATCAAACACTCAAATAAAGGCAAAAAGCTGCCCGGACGGCTGCTTGATCGAAGTACGCTTGCCTGTTTTGTGTCTTGTCTCTTTAGGCTGCCGCATTTCGTGGCTGCTTATTTCTTGCACCAGTTGCTCTCTTTTTGAAAGCAACTACTTTGAAAGGCAGAATCAAATGTTGATTCTCAAACGAACTCTGTATGTGCTGGCTGTGTCGTTCTTGGCTCTTTCCGTATACGGCACCAGCTACGGTCGCAGCCCGCCGCGTGACACCAACACCACCAAGGTCGTGCGCCGCGTCGTCCCGTCGGTGGTGCGTGTGGCGCGACTGGTCAAAGATGAAGTGGATGTGATCGGTAGCGGCTTCATCGTTGACTCGCGTGGATACATCCTCACCAACGAACATGTCGTGGAAGGCGAGAAGACGATTTTGATCGGGCTGTACGAGAAGAAGAGTTGGCTCGAAGCTGTGGTCGTTTTCACGGATAAGGGCAATGACCTGGCAGTTCTGAAAGTTGAAGCCGAGACGCCACTTCCAGAACTACTGCTGGGACCGAGTTCGGACCTGGAAGTCGGTGAGCCGGCTATCGTGATCGGTAATCCGATGGACGAGACTTTCACTGTCACCCAGGGCATCATCTCCAAGCTGAATAAACTGCACGAGCGCGCCGACGAAGAAAAGAATATGGTCAAGCGCTACCTTATCCAAACCGACGCGGCGATTAACCCGGGCAACAGCGGCGGTCCTCTATTCAACGCCATGGGCGAAGTCGTGGGCATCGTGGAGATGAAGAAAGGGACCTCTGGGCTCGGCTGGGCAATTACAGCTGACCGTGCTCAACGCATTCTTGCGCAAGCGCTGAGCGCAGAGCGGAAGGCGAAGGTCAAGCACGGCATTAAGTCGGTAGAGGTGAAGGTTTTGTCGCGCGAAGGCAGCACTGCCGCTCGCCAATCTGTTGTAGTCAACGAAATCGTCCCAGAGAGTGCGGCGGCAGCTTTGGAAGTAGTTGATGCCAATGCGCCCAAGGCTGAATCCAAGGAAAAGGCTGAGCCCAAAACTCTGTTGCGGAAGGGCGATCGCATTCTCAAGATCGATGAGCGCCTGGTTACAAACGCCTTCGATCTGGAGCGCGCTTTCTGGGACAAGAAGCCAGGCGAGCAGGCAGTTGTGACCATTACTCGCGATGGCAAAGAGGTGAAAGTGACGCTCACTCTCAAGGGCGACGGTATCAAGGTGCCTGTCAAGGACTGACAGCCAGTAGTTGTGCGATTTCGAGAAGTATTTTCGATTTCTAAAACCACTCCAACAGAGGATCATCATGCCAAAAACCGCAGCACAACTACTTTTCATCGAGTCCTTCCTCAGTCAGATCACGGGTTTAGAAAGCTGGCTTTCTCGTGCTCTGATAGACGCCGGCATCGATGGTGCGCCAGCGCGCCGGGTTAAAACTCGCTTGACCGAGTTGAGAGATGAGATTGTCGATGTCTGCGGGCTGATCGTGGCGCCGCAAAGCTATCCGGACCTGTCCAAGCTGACTACATACAAGGATTTCGATGCCAGTCAGCTGTTTCCGCCAGAGTTAGTCAAACGGGCTGACGACGGAATCCAGGACCTCGGTTCGCGAATTCAGGATGAACTCGCCGGTATCGCCAGTGGCCGCAAGAGTGAGCTGGAAGCCAAGGTCACGCTGCCGCTTACGGTAAAAAGCATGGCTGCTTGGTCGGAGATGTGCGCTTGCGATTGCATCGAAGAAATCGCCAGCACCATCATGCGACTTGCTGAAGCGGCTCGGTATCTGTTTCAGATGGAATTCCTGCGTGTCATCTCGCAGGTTCAAGAACCGCAGCTGCAGTCTACTCCGGTGAAAACAGACGAGGGCAGCGGAGCTTAGTCTAAAGCCTCAATACTGGCGAAAGCAATTGGATGGCCCGAAGCCATTTCAGCTGCCTTCGCCAGTATTGAGGTTTGTTTAGCCTAATGAACCTTCGTTCTTTCTTCGCTT
>JACMKL010000010.1 GCA_014380105.1 Candidatus Melainabacteria bacterium | reverse complement strand
TGTGCGAGAACTTTGGGTTTTCTTTTAGTTCTTTCCTTATCCTTAAAAAAATAGTGAAAGATACTACTAAATATAATACGATATTTTCCAAAAGAGAAAGACACAGGAGAGAACGAATTCTCACCTGTGCTTTCTCGCCCTGCCATGCTGTTTCTCTCCAAACAATGGAAATTAAACAGCACCACAGGTGACACCAGCGCGAATCACTTCGCGGCGGCGTTCGCTTTGTCGACTTCGACCTGAAGAGCCAGCCGCAACACTTCTGTGGCAGCGTGGATATCTTCTGGCAAAGCACTTAGCGGAATTGGCTTGCCGACAACGACTGTGGCACCATAAGGTTTGGTGACGATCTTGGTCGGTTCGCCGGGCGCCGGATTGCTATTCTTCGACACCCAGACACGGAAGCCGGGCAATCCAATCAAGCGCAGAAGGAAGGCCGGGAAATTGATGCGATTGGCCAGACGGTGAAACCACGTCGCATCCTTCGGGTCCATCTTGTAGACGATGCCGATCGGCAGAGCGGAGAGTTCGCCCTTGCCAATCTCAGTCGACGCCTTGTTCAGAATGCGAATCCAGCCGGTGCGGAATTCGTTTTCGCGCAGGACATTGTCGCGCACGAGCAGTCCCTGCGGAAACATCAGGAAAGCCTTGTCGTTGCAGAGAATCTTTGCACCTGCATTGATTACTGCTTCGGCGCCGGATTTTCCTTTTGCCTTACCGCGTTCGCCGTCAACGGCGCAAAATCCGACCCAAGCCGCAACTGCTGCGCGCCATCCCGTTACTTCACTGGCAACAGCAAGCTGCCTGTATGCGTACGGCATCGCTTGAGCGGTGACGGCGAAATCGAATTCGAACTGGTGGTTGGGGACGACAATCAGTCGTCCGGGATACTTGGCGTTGTTGCGACCGATTACTTTGACCGGTCCAACGACCAGAAAGCAGGCGAGCTTCGTGACAAGGCGGTAAGCCAAATTGCCGAAGAAACTCGGAGGAGGTGGCAGATAGCCAGATTGCTGGAGCTTGCGCCCTTCGTTCATCCAAAACCGGACGCGAAGCGCGAAATACCCCAGAGCAAGAAGAGCAAGTCCGAGAAGTGCGTATGTCATTTCAGTTTCCAATCCGCAAACATCGCCGCTTAAAATCAGCGTTGCTGACACAAGCGGCGAGTGTTGCCTTGTTAGTTTTTGGACAATCGCGCTGGCAATCAACGCGACGTCATTGAGGACTCAGAAGCGCTTAGCTGCGCGTCCTACGACCTTTGAGCAGGTCGGAGAGAGCGTAGTAAACGACGCTGATTGCACGCTGCCAGCCGGTGCCACCAGGCTCCTGCTTCGGCATGTGCGTGACGGCACGTGCGCTGACCTTGATTGAATCAAGAGCGGCAGCCGAGCCATTGAAGTGGTTGAGATCGACAGCCTGGTCTTTGATACCATCGACGGTGCCGCTTTCGCTGTACTGCCAGAAGTTCCAATCAGCCCAGGGAGCTGGTACGCGGGGGCTAGGACGCGAGGTGTAGTGCGCGACCCAGAGAATGTAGGGACGCAGCGACGCATCACCACCGAGAACATCGCCTGCAAAAGACGAGCTCAGGTAAATAATCGGCTTGACGCCCAGCTTCTCTTCGACGCCCTTCATCCACCCGTTGACCAGCGCAAGGCGCTGCTTGACGGTCAAATGCGTCCACAGTGAAGGCACTTCGACGTCGAGAACGGGCGGCAAATCGCCGGGTTCGAGCGAGCCTACGACCTTGCAGAAATTGTCGATCTGACCCTGCAGATTGGTCGAGGGACGGAAGAAGTGATAGGCGCCGCGCGGGATGCCCTTCGCCTTCAGTTCACGCCAGTTGCGCGCAAACATCGGGTCGACGAAAGTCTGACCTTCGGTCGCCTTGATGAAGGCATACTTGACGCCGGCAGCTTTGACCTTTTGCCAGTCGATGGTGCCTTGATAGCGCGAAACGTCGATGCCGAACAATCGCTCGGCGGTGGCTCTGTTGTTTTCAGTCATGTGTGAAGCTTCCTGCCTCTAATTGAAATTGACGTCAACATTCAGTCGCGCTCGAGAATGATTTTCTCGAACAGCGGAATGATGAGCGTGGTGAAAATGAGCAGGATGGTGCCGTACATCGGACGGTAGAATTCGGGCCAGGTGGCGGCGAAAGGACCACCAAGGGCGAAGACCCATACCGTGAAGGCGACGACGGCAGCAACTGCATGGAAGGACCGCTTAGCCTGGAGGCTGCGCGGAGGTGGCGTGGAAGGACGGTAGACGGCGTACAGTGGCGCCAGAATGAGCAGAGCGAAGAAGATCGACCAGTCGAGCCAGATGTCGTTTTTGGAGACCTGGTCGCGAAGGAGACCGTCAATGGCGACGAATGCAGCAACGATATCGCCCGGGACGTACTTCAAGAGCTTCTCGAAATACGTATCGTCGCGCTCGATAGGAATTATAGGACCCGTGCCGGTGGGCGGCGGGGATGCTCTCGGTGGCGCGGGAATTTCTTCCTCAACCTCCGGGTGGTCATGTGGTGTAGTCATGGATTTCTCCTAGATTATTATCAAATCTCTCTCTGTTGCCGCCGAAAAGTGACCAGACAGTTTCGTCCAACACACTGAAGAGTGAGGTGGAATGCATGTATCTGCCAGAAGGTTGCTGGTCTAGGTCTTGTTAGAGTTACTTGTGTTTCGGGGGAGTACGGAGAAAGAAGACTTGGACCCTATAGAAGTTAAGATGGCAAAAGAAAGTGTTTAGGTTAGTAGCTAGTAATTTTGATTCTTAAACTTTGCACGGTTTTGCCATTTTCTGCCCCAAAACAGTAGCCAAGATAAGACAACTAGGCCAATACTTGCAATTTATTGAGAACGTAAAGACAGAACGTTAAGCATTCCCGGGAGGAAAGATGGAGCGCAATTTCAGCTTGGAACCAGCCGTTTTCGCAAATCTTGTTGATTTAGCTCAAGAAAGGCTGGGTGGCAAAGTATTGTTTGCCACCGACGAATTTTTTGCGCCCAAAGAATCCTTGATCAAACCAGGACGCAGCTCTTTCACGCCGTCCAGTTTCAGCGAAACCGGTCAGATTTATGATGGCTGGGAAACTCGCCGTCGCGGCGGCAGGGAGGGAATGGATTACGCAATTGTTGAGCTTGGAGCTCATTGTGTGATTCGCGGCATCGATATAGATACCAATCATTTTCTCGGCAATCATCCTCCTTATGCAGCTCTTGATGCTGTGAAAAACGAATCAGTCGGCAGGGACATTCATCAACTTTCAAAAGAAGATGCACACTGGCAAGAAATTCTTCCACGTGTTCCTATAAAACAAGGCTGCCAGAACATTTTTGCAATAGCTAGTCCGGACATTTGGACGGCTGTGCGCCTACGCATTTTTCCTGATGGCGGTGTAGCGAGACTGCGAATTTTTGGAGAACCGCGCATTGACTGGGGCAAAGTCCCCGATGACAAAATTGTGGATCTGGCATTGATCACCAACGGCGGTATCGTCGTTGCCTGCAATGATATGTTTTTCGGCAACAAAGATAATTTGATCTATCCCGGTCGTGGACTAAATATGGGTGATGGTTGGGAAACAAAAAGACGGCGCGAAGATGGCAATGATTGGGTGATAGTAAAACTCGGCAGCGCCGGAACCGTCGACAATATCGAAATCGATACCAATCACTTCAAAGGAAATGCTCCTAAAGAAGGTTGGATCGACTGGATCTATGCTCCTGCCAGTCGCGTCGATTATTTGACCTGGCCTGATTATGACTGGGAGCCATTAGTTGCAAAACAAGAATTGCACCCGCACCATCAGCATCATATTCATCACGACAAAATATCCCACAAAGGACCAATCACGCATGTTCGACTCAACATCAATAATGGTGGCGTCAGTAGACTGCGCATAAATGGGCATCATATCTAGATATGGCGGACGAACTTAGTCACTGACGGAGAAATCGTTCCAGCTCTTTATACATAAAGGAATAGCCTCAATTCGATGAGAGGGCGCACATTATTAGAGCGCTCTAAACGTAGATATATAGGGCATTCTCGCGATCTATATCTTTAGCGATATCCGTATGCAATATTTCGTGCCACCAGGAGCGGTTCGATTATCAGCTACTCACTTTAGCTATAGGCACAATGCCTGAAACCCTTGATTATTGGACACTTATAGAATCCGAACATACCAACGGATGCCACCACATATACCGCCACATAGAAGATTTATTGGACACCAGAAACACAGCGATCGCATATATCAGACCCTGAAACGTCGCGCCCAATAGCTTTTCGAGACAATAGCTCCAACGCATATATAGCGTGCCACCACTAACGGTGCCTTGCCAAGAGGTACATTTAAGCTAACGGGAATCCCTTGCTACACAAGGACCTACAGAAAGTGTGTTGATTTGATTCAATTTTCCTTCTTGCCCTCGGAACACTATCGGTAGTATCGTAATCACATCCAAATTTTAGTGAACGAGTGCTCCCCACTCTAGCTGGCACATAAAGTCCAGACATGCTTTGCATAGTCTTGTGGACTGTGTTGGCACGCAATTTAGACATATTAGGTTTGCTGCAAGCCAAGCCAACGATTAGCCCTCGTATTGGGGGCTCTTCGTGGCGCAGCAGTATCCCCAAACCTGCATTCACCACACACCACTTATCGAAAGGACAGACACACATGATGACAGTTCAGAAAGAATTGAAGTCAAACTCTCAACCAGCCCAACCGGGAGTTCCGGGGCAAGCTCAGAAGGAGGACTACACTCATCGTTATTGGGAGTCGACCCAGGAGACTCTAATTGGTCTGTATGCAAAAAGGGATGCAAAAACCGGTCTTCCAACAGAAGGCGTTGACGAAATCATTCATCGCGTCGCTCAGTCAGTAGCCATTGCCGAACTTAAGTATGCAATGACTCCTCAGGAAATTCTCGACACCACTCTTGAGCAGGCCATCAAACACGCCAAAGTATCAGCTTGGGCACAGATATTTGCTGATTCAATCGGCAACCAGCGCTTCTGGGCTAACACGCCAGCAAACATCAATGCTGATCCTGATGTTGCACTAAAAGTACTTAAATACTGGTCACACGGCAAAATCGCCCAGATGAAGGAAGAAGAGATCTGGAGCCGTTCTGAAGAGTTGCGTCACGCTGTTATTAACGGCAATATCGCAAAACTCAATGACCAGGAAGTGAAGATGGGCGAATTGGCAGGACAATTGCGCGGCACCGGTTGCCTGGCCGCCTGCGGAGTTGCCTTTGTTGTGGATAGTTTGGAAGGCATTCAGGAAGCCGCCCGCATCGAAGCACTCGCAGCGAAAGCCGCTATGGGAATGGGTCTTAACACTTCAACTTTGCGTCCCTGGTCATCAATTATATCTAACGGTGCAGCAGCATCCGGTCCCGATCGTTTTTACGAGAAAACAATCGCGAAGGCTGTCGAAGCTGTTGCACAGGGTGGACGTCGTGGTGGTGCACTAATAGAATTGCGCAATTCTGACCATCCGGATGTTTTGTTCTTTATCGACAAGAAAAAACTGTTTCCACCACCAAGTCTGTCGCGCATCTACAAAGAAATGCTTTCAGAACAAAGACAAAGCTCGGGCGAAGACTCGATGTCTTACAAGAAGCGCGTCTTATCGATGGCGGAGCAAAAATATGGCGAACTCTATCACCAGTATATTGAGCGTCAAAACTATTTGAAGAACACCAACATCACGGTGCTCGCTATGCCCGGTTTCATGGAAGCCGTCAAAGAAAAGCGTTTCTACCAAACTACTTTCATGAAAGAAGATTGGACAGGCGCTGTCTACGATCCACGCAAACCAATCATCGACGCCAAGACTGGTTTGACTGTCGTCAACAAGTTGACCAAAGAGCCAACTTACGAAGAATACGCAGTAGACATCAAGCAATATCCAGAAGCAATGGATGCAGCACGTCAAATCAAAAATGCTGTTGTTGAAATTACTGACCGCGAAATCCGCGTTAAGTCTCACTTCTATGCGCCTGAAGTATTCGGAAGAATTATTGAAGGCATGCGAGATTCCGGTGAGCCTGGTATCGCATTTTACGGAGCAGTCAATAATGCCAACGCCAACGATCACGCTTATGACCTGACCACCTGCAATCCTTGCGGCGAGCAATTCTTGCCTGCCGGTCCAGGAAAAGACGGTCGGACATACATGGGCAATTGCAATCTTTCTTCTGTGCATGCAGCTCATGAAGAATTCTGGAGCCCAGATGGCACGTACAACATGACTGCGATGAAGGCAGTTGCTCGTGTTCAACAGCGTTTTATGGACAATGTCACTGATGTAAGCTGGTATCCAATTCCAGCTCAAAATATGACGGCTCGTCTCGAAAGACGCAACGGTGGCGGATTTGCCGGCATCGCCGAATATCTCTCCAGACTGGGTGTCACCTTCGGCAGCCCAGAAGCACTCGATGCAACTGAATCTCTCTTCCGCGAATATACCAAAGCATCAACAGAAGCTTCGATTGAACTCGCCAAAGAACGCGGTGTCTACCCACTTTGGGAAGGCAGCAAATTCCAGAAGAAAAATCTACGTGTGCGCAATTCTTGCATGACCAATAATGCCCCGACCGGCACCCTGGCTCAAGCGCTACAAACCAGCTGGGGAGTAGATCCGCACAACGGCATTGTTTTCTCCAGAAAAGTGCGCTCACGTTTTGTCGATTTCGTTGCTCCTGGATTTAAGGAAGCAATGATTAAGGCTGAGGCATGGCCTGCATCTGAAGAAGATCAAAATGCGTTGATGAAGAAAATCCGCAACAACCACAAGTCTGTAAAAGGCTTGCCGGAAATTCCTGAATCAGTACAAAAGGCATTCCCTGTGCGCGTTGAAATTGAGCCGGAAGCGTACATTCGCCATCTGTCTGCAATTCACAAAGGTGCCGAAGAATTCCCAGAGACCTTCAACTCTGTATCGAATACTTGCTCCATTCCGCTGGATTCCAGCGAACAAGCAATTTACGATTCGACAATGTTGGCTTGGAGTCTTGGTGTCAAAGACATTACTTTCTATCCGGATGGTTCAAGATTGAGCCAGCCAGTAGAAAAAATCGCCAAAGAAGACTACGAGCGCGAATTCGATTTGCTCACATTGCTCGGGCACTTTGAACGTCGCGGCATCAACAATGAAGAAACAACGGGACAAACATATAAAGTTCGCGTTGGTGCTCCGGACGGAAATTCCACTCTGCACGTCAGTCTCAATCACGAAACCGAAAGACCTGGCGAGTTGATTGAAGTCTATGCGCGCATGGGCAAACCGGGCGCAGTCGAAGCCGGATTATTCGAAGCAGTTGGTCGCCTCGCTTCAGCATATTTGCAGTATGCTGCTGAATTTGGTGAGGACGAACGCAGCAAAGCTGAGCAGTCGATTGTTCATCAGCTCGTCAATATTCAGTCCGGTTATCCAGCCTTCTTCAAATTCAGCGATACCGACAAACCGGTTGTTATTCAATCGCCTTGCGATGGACTGGCAAAAACTATTCAACATTATCGTCGGGTTCATGCAAAACCAGGTGAGTTGAAGGGTGCTGCCGAAATCTATCCGCAAATGACGACCAATAATCAGGCGGTAAGTCTGTCAGAAACACCGACCATTGAGCAAAACAGCCATGTGCGTGCACAAGCTACCTGCAGTAAATGCGGGGTCGGCGATTGGTTAAAAATTGACGGCTGCATGGTCTGTCAGGGATGCGGATTTAGCAAGTGCGGGTAAGACCGAGCGCTAAATAGAGGCAAAGCCAAAAGATAACTGGAGAAGTCGCATCTGAAATTCAGGTGCGGCTTCTTTATATTCGTCGGCTTTCCTGTGTATCATGTTGGGCAGTATGACTGAAGAACAAATCCAGAATAAAACTCAGACGCAGAAGGATTATTACTACATCCTCAGCGTCCGGCCGGATGCGACTTCGCGCGAAATTCAGCAGGCATACGAGGTCCTTTACGAGAAATTCGGACCGCACGTCAGTATCAGCGGCATGGACCCTGATATCACAATCAAAAACTTCCGCGACATCTGCGATGCCTATGAAGTATTGATGGATTTGAACAAGCGCAAAGAATATGACCGCAATTCCTCACAGCTTCGCCAGAGCATGGGCGACCTCAGAACTCTGTGGACCAAAAATACAGAAAAGCCTCAAGAAGTAACCAGTCAGTCCGGAATAAAAGCGGCGGCTCTGGCTATTGAGATGGAATGCGAAATAACGCTGAAAGAAGCGATGAAAGGCTGCATTAGAGAATTCAGATTAAGCGATCCGCGACCTTGCGAAAGCTGTAGCACTAATCGAACGACTAATAGAATGCAGTGTGAAAATTGCCGCGGACTGGGCTTCTATAACGTCGAGAGAACAACTGAAGTTGATTTGCCGCCAGGCACTTTTGAAGGCATGGAAATCAGGCAACCTGGTTGTGGTCGTTTTGACATTCGCGCAAACAGACAGGGCGATTTGATTCTTAGAGTCAAACTGTTGCCACATCCTGTCCTTGGAGTACTCGGACGAGACGTTACTTGCACTGTTCCGGTGACTATTTACGAAGCGATGCTAGGTGCTGAAATTGAGGTGCCGACTTCAACCGGGCGAGTGGTAATGAAAATTCAGCCGATGACTCATCCTGGACGCGTTTATCGCTTGAAAGGTCTCGGGCTTGCTGGCGCCGATCAATTGGTGACTGTAGAAATCGTTTTCCCACAAAAACTGACAGCAGAAGAAGTGGCACTTTATAAACGACTGAGCGATATGTACAGCGAAGGAAACCCTCGCGAGAGCTTGTTCCGGGCCAGCCCTGGGACGAATACATAGTAAATAACAGCTAACAACTGCAGCAGCCAAAGATGGCATCCAATATTGGACGCGATCTGGCTTATTTTTGGGGTAACAGCTGAGCAGCGCAGATGAATCCAGGTTAATTCTCTTGAAATCTATAGCTGCAATAGATTTGAAGACACGCGCTAACTTGCGCAAACGATTACAAAGAAGTCTCGAAAACAGGATGAGTGGAGCTTTATGCCCTTGCTAAGAGGAATTAGGGCTGGAAAGCTAAAACCCGTGGCAATTCCCCCCTGACTTCCACCTAGTACAAGCTCGCGTAATAGCAATCAGAGATCCCAAAACTAAGCTTCTATCAGCTTTCCAAGACTTGCTACAGGCGGACGTGTTTCTTTAGGTTCAAGGCATTCTTTTCGTTTCCCTCAGTTTTCCGGTTTCAGTTCCACCTAAGCCTCTCCAATAGCACTTATCGCTTCCCCACCTCCGTTTTAGACGCTGTGTGAGGAAGGTCGCCGATTTATGAGCTATTTGAGTTGCCTGAAGCGAACTCCTGCCTCGACTGAGAGGCGCCTAGTTATCTAGTCACTCAACCAAATCGCCTCTCGGGAACGAGGCAACTAAGGAAACCCAAAATGTCCAAACTACTGACAGCCAAATCTATCGAAGAAGCTGTTCGCATGGCTCGCGGAACCCGCATGTTCCAAGAGACTGACACCGCCCGCCGTAATCTGTTCGAGAATGTCACGTACACCTCGGCAACCGGCAGCGAAGTCAAACTCAGCGAATTCGGCTACTTGCGTTATCAGGGCATACTGCCCCTCAACCTTCCGGACGGCATTCGTATCGTGATTCTTCCCGATATCCATGCTCCGGCGCACAACAAGCCCGTCATGTGGGCGCTCGAGCAGTTTCTGACCGAGTATCGGCCGCACATTCTCATCTTCATCGGCGACTCCACCGACATGTTCTGGCTCTCCCGCTGGCCCAAGCCCCCTCGGCAGGTGTCCAACGCGATGCAAGAACTTGAAGAGTCCCGCGAACTGCATGACCGTCTGATGAAGGCAAGCGGATGTCTCTGGGCTTTCGAAACCGAAGGCAACCACGAGAACCGCACGAACACCTTCCTCAGCGCCATCGCTCCGCAGCTCGGCGGCGTTGTCGACATGGACTCGCAAGAGCCCATCATGAACTACTCGAAACTGCTTGGTTACAAGCAGGGTGACCGCATCAC
>JACMKL010000009.1 GCA_014380105.1 Candidatus Melainabacteria bacterium | reverse complement strand
CAGTGGAAAAACAAATGAAAAGAGCGACAGCGACAGTAAGGAGTAAATTACCGCTAAATCTTGCAAATTCCCGCGTGAAGCTCAAAGCCTTGTCGGTAAATGTTGATCATTCAACGCCTAATGTTGATCATTCAACGCTTAATGCTGATCATTCAACCCTGAATCATTTTCATTTAACGGTCAATGACTGAGGTTAAGCGTTAAGCCCTGACACATGAGCCGTTAATGGTTGAGCTTTAGGCTTAAATCTCGCTTGTTCAGCCTTGAATGGTCGAGATTCCCTGACAACACTTTGAGCTTTGCAGCCTCAAGTCTTAACTTGCTACGGGTGTTTCTGCCGCTGCCGCTTTAGATGTTCTACTTTTCATCGCCCGGAACAAATTTCCTAGCTGTTCTGCAATGCCTTTCAAGCCGGGAGTTTTCTTGGCTGCTGTCTTCACGTAGTCATAAACGGTCAAGCTACTGGTCATTGCCTCGCTGCCAACTGCTAGAAGCGTGTCATCCACTTGTTCTAATAGCTGATTCAACAACATTTCAATTTCCATCAACGATGTCGCCAAGCGGTAATCATTGGAGAACCCGTCTAGATCGAAGCTGGCAGGCAAAATATTCCGATTGCTCTGTGCTGCATTGAGACTCGTTTGCACGAATGTTAGTCGCTTGTCTCCCATCTTAAACAACCGTTTACGCTCGGTCATATTCAATGTGATCAGGAATGGTAGCTTTTGCTGAATGGTTGCAACTGCCTGACGAACTTCTTTCAGGTCAGCATCCGATAAGATAACGTTGATATCCTGGTAAGGCATAAATGAACTCCTGAGGATAGACAATAAAAAACAGTCAAAGGCGGAACTCTGACTGTAATATTCCCCAGGAGCAAAAACTATTAACCCCTTATCTATGAAGAGCGTCGTTTCTTGGGATGCGGTCTCAAAATCCGTCCCCGTCGCTGTACAAACTGCCGGGGGTTACCGCTGCTTGCTAGAATCACAGCCGTCTGAATCGCTGGAATATCAACGCCCTCGTCCAGACAACGAATTGCCACCAATCCTGGCAGTGCCCCCAACTCAAACTGGCGGCGCAAATCTTCTCGCTCTTCTAGTGTTGTTTCAGCGGTGTAGGTTGCCACCCCGTAGTCCATTTCTTTCCCCAAAATCTGTGCTACAGCTTCCAACTGTCGCTGACTTTCATCACTCAACTCATCCTCTACAGAGCCATCACCGCAGTAAAACAGGGTGTGGGCTGACTGCCTGACAGAAGTAGGTAAAAGCCAATAGCAGTGAGGCTTATGGAGAAGGGTAGAGAGGCATGAGAAGCTGGAGTTACCACACAACAGCGATCTGCGATGACAAGCTCTACCCAACTGTATGGTCAATTATTCGGCTTCCTGCGTCAATACTGCCGTGCTCAGGATTTGCGCCACCTCAAAGCCTTGGCATGGATGGTCAGCGCCTTAATCTGTAGTGGACAACTGAGTTTGCCTGCCTGGGAACCGTATGTGCCCAGTCGAGCGACGAAAGCGCAAAGTATGGAGCGACGGTGGCGACGCTTTTTGGATAATCAACGGGTGCGGGTCAGTCGGCTGTATGTGCCGTTGGTGCTAGCCGCGTTAAGTGGCTGGAGGCAGCATCGTCTGTATCTGGCTCTGGACACCACGGTCTTGTGGGATCGCTACTGCATGATTCATCTGTCGGTCGTCTGTTGTGGTCGTGCGGTGCCGTTGCTATGGCGAGTCCTGGAGCATGGCAGTGCCACCGTTGCCTTTAAGGAATATCAACCGTTGCTACGCAAAGCCCGGTGGTTATTGCGTCAGCATGAGGATGTGATGCTCTTAGCCGACCGGGGTTTTGCCAACCATGAGTTCATGGGGTGGTTACAAACCAGTCAGTGGCACTACTGCTTCCGCTTACCCTGTGATGTCGTGTTGCACGGTGCCAGCAAATACCCGAGTGTGGTTGGCACGTTATACCCACCCCTTGGAGAAGCCCGTTTGTACCGCCAAGTGCGCTTGTG